>JAQGMU010000238.1 GCA_028292195.1 Ramlibacter sp.
AGCGGTGCACTTCCTCCAGCGCCGGCCGCGTCAGCAGCCCGCGCTGCGGCCGCGGATGGCGCGGGCCGAGCGACTCGTAATAGGAATTGAACAGGTGGAAGTAGCGCGCATCGAACGGCCGGTAGCCGGGCGCATGCGGCACCAGCACGACCGCTTCGAAGAACCAGCTGGTGTGCGCCAGGTGCCATTTGGTCGGGCTGGCGTCCGGCATGGACTGCACGCACTGGTCTTCGGCCGAGAGCGGCGCCGCCAGTTCCAGGCTGCGCGCGCGCACCTCCGCATGCCGCGCGGCCAGGGCGTCACGCCCGGCAACGGCCGCGGCGGGTGATGGGTTCAAGGACATGCGTCGGTGTCTCCTGGTGGATGCAACGGCGCCTTCCTGGCCCCGTGCACGACAGTCGTCGGCCCCTGCGATTTCATTACAGCACAGAGGGGAAGTTCGGGTATGCCCGGCCGGCGCCGGCCCGGAGCGCCTCAACCCCGGCCGTCACCGTGCTGCGCCACCTGGTCGCGCAGCTGTCGCCAGTTGCCCCAGCGGCTGGGACTGTCTTCCACCCGGATGAACAGCACCGGCTGGTCGCAGGCCGACCAGCGGGCGCAATTGTCCTTCCACTTGCGCACCTGGCCCGGCGGCACGTAAAGGTAGACCAGCTGGGCCTGGGCCGGGATGGAAGGCTGTCCGACCAGCACCGGCAGACTGTAGATGACGGGCGGCGGCGTGCTGCCGCGCACCTCGATGCGGCCGTAGATCCCGGGGCGCAGCGGGCCGCCGGTGGTGAGGTTGCGCAGGTCGCTCGCCGCGGCCGGCGCGGCCGCGGCGAGCACGCCCAGCAAGGCGGTGGCAACGGCGGCCACGCTGCTGGAGCCGGGGAACCGGGTGCTCTTGTTCATGCGACGCTCCTTGGATTACGGCTGTGTTCTACCCAATGCCTGAGGTAGAGCCGTGTAGGCGCACCGGAAGGTCTGTCGGAGGAATCGTCCTGCGGCGTGTCGGACACCGCTGACAGCGGGGACTCCGCTCAGGCGTGGGCAGCCGCGAAACGCCGCCGCGCGAGCTCGGCGCCCTGGGCCAGGGCCTCGAGCTTGCGGCGCGCCACCTCGCGGTCCATGGGCGCGAGCCCGCAGTTGCTGCACGGGAACAGCCGGTCGCGGGGCACGAACTGCAGCGCGTGGCCGATGGTGTCGGCCACCTGTTCCGGCGTCTCGATCACGTCGCTGGCAACGTCGATCACGCCCACCATGACGTCCTTCCCTTCCAGCAAGGCCATCAGGTCGGGCGGCACGAGCGAGTGGTAGCACTCCAGGCTGACACGGTCGATGCTGCTTTTCGCGAGCGCCGGAAAGACCTGCTCGTACTGGCGCCACTCCTCACCCAGCTTTTCCTTCCAGTCGTTGTTGGCCTTGATGCCGTAGCCGTAGCAGATGTGGACGGCGGTGGTGCAGGCCAGCCCCCGCGCCGCGCTTTCGAGGGCGCGCACACCCCAGTCGGCCGCGTCCTTCATGTAGACGTTGAAGGCCGGCTCGTCGAACTGGATGATGTCGACGCCGTCGGCCTGCAGCGCCAGTGCCTCCTGGTTCAGGAGCTCCGCGAAGGCGAACGCCAGCTGTTGCCGGTCGCCGTAGTGGCGGTCGGCCACGGTGTCCACGATGGTCATCGGCCCCGGCAGCGTGAACTTCAGCTTGCGCGTGGTGTGGGCACGCGCCAGCCGCGCCTCGAAGGCATGGACCCGGCCCTTGAGCTTCAGCGGCGCCACCACCTGCGGCACCATCGCCTTGTAGCGATCGTTGCGGATGCCCATCTCCACCTTGTGCTGGAAGTCGATGCCATCGACCTGCTCGAGGAAGCCGTGGACGAAATGCTGGCGCGACTGCTCGCCGTCGGTGACGATGTCGAGGCCGGCGTCCTCCTGCGCCTTGATCCACAGCAGCGTGGCGTCGGCCTTGGCTTCGCGCAGCGCGTCGCCTTCGGCGCGCCACTGCGGCCAGAGCTTGTGGGTCTCGGCCAGCCAGCCCGGTTTGGGCAGGCTGCCGGCGATGGAAGTGGGGAACATGCTCGGTCTCCTCGGGGACTGCGGAATGCGCAGTCCGCATGATGGCGGATGTACGCCCCGGCGGCCAGCCGTATCATTCCCGTTGACCGCCATGCTGCGCACGCTTCCCGACCCCGAGCAGGCCAAGCCCTGCGTGCTCGTCATCGACGATGACGAGGCCGTGGCGCGCGCCATCGCCGGCCGCCTGGGCCGCGACTTCCGGGTGGTGGGCACCAGCGATCCCGAGCAGGCCGTCGCGCTGGCGCGCGAGGAACTGCCCGGCGTCATCCTGTGCGACATCAACATGCCGCGCATGCAGGGCGACGAGGTGGCCTTCGCGCTGTCGCAGGACCCCGGCACCGCCACCATCCCGTTCATCTACCTGACCGCGCTGGTCTCGCCGGAGGAAGCCGCGGAACTCGACGCCGTGTTCGGCGACTATCCCGCCGTGTCCAAGAGCGCCAGCACCGAGGAACTGCGCGGCATCATCAGCTGGGCGCTGGGGCTGGACGACGGAGATTGAGGCCGCGGCGTTGGGGTCGCCTGCGGCGAACCCAACCTACGAATCGGCATACGAGACGCCGGGACGCCAGGCGAACCCACCGATGCTACGAACAGGCATACGAGGCGCCGAGACGCCGGGCGAACCCACCGACGCTACGAACCGGCGTACGAGGCGCCGAGACGCCGGGCGAACGTAGGGTGGGTTCGCCGCAGGCGACCCCACCGATGCGTCAACCCGGCGCGAACTCCCGCGCCAGCAGCTCATACGACCGCCGCTGCGCCCGCGGATCCCAGGTCCAGGTGATCACCGCCACTTCCTCCACCTGCAATTCCTCGGCCAGCGCACGCAGCCGCGCCGCCACCTGCGCACCGCTGCCGACCATCGCCTTGCGCCGCAGCTCACCGCGCTGCGCCTGTTCGGCGTCGCTGTAATCCCGCACCGCCTGGTCCGGCGGCAGCAGCGGGCCGAAGCGGCCGCTGTTGCGGTCGATGCGCGTGCGTTCGCGGCTGGCGAACAGGTGCCAGGCTTCGTCCTCGGTGTCGGCCGCCAGCGCCCAGACGCAGACCGCCGCCTGGGGTTGGTCCAGCACGCCGGGCCTGAACATGTGGCGATAGAGTTCCAGCGCCTGCGCGCAGCCCTCGCCGTCGGTGATGAAGTAAGCGAAGGCATAAGGCAGGCCGAGGTGGGCGGCCAGTTGCGCGCCATAGTCCGAGCTGCCCAGCATCCAGATCTGCGGCGCGGTGGCGCCCATTGGGAGCGCCTGGATGCCGCGCCCGGGATGGCCCTCAGGCATCTCGGCGCCCGTCACCCAGGCCTGCAGCTCCTGGACCTGCTGCGGGAAGTGCTGGGACGCGCGCGGGTCGGGATTGAGCAGCAGGGCGGTGCGGTGGTCGCTGCCGGGCGCGCGGCCGACACCCAGGTCGATGCGGCCGGGCGCCAGCGCGTCGAGCACGCGGAACTGCTCGGCGACCTTGAACGGCGAATAGTGCGGCAGCATCACGCCGGCGCTGCCGATGCGGATGCGCGAGGTGCGCGCGGCAATCGCCGCCATCAGCACCTCCGGCGCGGTGCCGACGATGGTGGGCAGGCTGTGGTGCTCACTGAGCCAGAAGCGCGCATAGCCAAGGGCTTCGCAATGCTGCGCCAGTGCCAGGGTGTCGCGGATGGCCTGGTCTTGCGGAATGCCCATGCGGGCCACCGACTGGTCGAGGACCGAAAGGCGCAGGGACTGGGTCATGTGGGCATTGTGCTTTGCGCTGGGAACCGGCAGCGAGGCCCGCCATAATTCCCGCATGGCAGAACCCGCCAACCCCGCCCCGCGTGCGCGGGTGCTGATCGTCGGCTGCGGCTTCGGCGGCCTGGAGGCGGCGCGCGCGCTGCGCGACGCCCCGGTCGACATCACGCTGGTGGACCGCGCCAACCACCACCTGTTCCAGCCGCTGCTGTACCAGGTGGCCACCGCGGGGCTGTCGGCCCCGGCCATCGCGGCGCCGGTGCGCTTCCTGTTCCGCAACCAGCCCAACGTGACCAGCCTGCTCGGCGAAGTGGTGGCCATAGACGCCGGCCGGCGCGAGGCGCGGCTGAAAGACGGCATCACCCTGCCCTACGACCACCTGGTCGTGGCGGCAGGCGCGACCCACAGCTACTTCGGCAACGACGACTGGGCGGTGCACGCGCCCGGCCTGAAGACCCTGGACGATGCCTTCGAGATCCGGCGCCGGCTGCTGCTTGCCTTCGAGGCGGCGGAGAAAGAGGACGACCCGGCGCGGCGCGGCGCCTGGCTCACCTTCGTCGTCATCGGCGCCGGGCCGACCGGCGTGGAGATGGCCGGCACGATGTCCGAGGTCGCCCGCAAGACGCTGCCCGGCGAGTTCCGCCGCATCGACCCCTCCAGCGCGCGCAACGTGCTGGTGGAAGGCGGCCCGCGGGTGCTGCAGGCCATGCCGGAGTCCTTGAGCGCCAGCGCCCTGCGCCAGCTGGAAGCGCTGGGCGTCGAAGTGAAGCTGAATGCCAGCGTGGTGGCCATCGACGGCAACGGCCTCGAAGTCCACCCCGCCGGCGGCGCCGCGCCGTACCGCATCGCGGCGAAATGCATCGTCTGGGCCGCGGGCGTCGCGGCTTCGCCGCTCGGGCGCCAGCTGGCGCAGGCCACCGGCGCCGGCACCGACCGCGCGGGCCGGGTACGGGTGCTGCCGGACCTGAGCCTGGCGGGGCACCCGGAGATCAGCGTCGTCGGCGACCTGGCCGCCGCCCAGAGCCATGCGCCCAGGCGCGAACCGCGGCCGGTGCCGGGCGTGTCACCCGCAGCCAAGCAGATGGGAAAGACGGCCGCGGCCAACATCCTGCGGCGCCTGCGCGGCGAGCCCACGCAGGCCTTCCGCTATCGCGACTACGGCAACCTCGCCACCATAGGCCGCAATTCCGCGGTGGTCGACCTGGCCTCGCCCCTGGGCAACTTTCGCTTCAGCGGCATGCCGGCCTGGCTGTTCTGGCTGTTCGCCCACATCTACTTCCTGATCGGCTTTCGCAACCGCTTCGTGGTGCTGTTCGACTGGGCCTCGGCGTACTGGAGCGCGCAGCGCTACGCCCGGGTGGTCACCGACATCGCGCCGGAGCAGCAGTCGCCGAAGCCGCCTTAGGGTGCGCAGCTTCCCGCTGCGCAGCTGCGGGCCTGCTACGCTTGGCGCCATGCCCATCCGCATCGTGCAACTCGGAAGCCCGCGCGCACCCGGCGAGGGCCTGCGCCTGGGCACGGTGCGGCGGCCGCCGCGCGGCGTGCCCAAGGCGGAGTTCGCCAGGCGCGACTTCTACGACGTCTGGCTGCCCAACCTGGCGCCCAGCGCCGAACTGGTGGCGCAGGCGCTGGCGGCGGAAAGCGACAAGGAGTGGAACGTCTTCCGCCGCAAGTACCAGGCGGAGATGAACAAGCCGGACGCCAGCCGCGTGCTCGACCTGCTGGCGGCCATGTCGCACCAGTCGGCGTTCTCGGTCGGCTGCTATTGCGAGAATGAAAGCCGCTGCCACCGCTCGATCCTGCGCGAGCTGCTGCTGGAGCGGGGAGCGGAGGTGGTTTGACGCCGTGCCGGGGTGGCCTGCGGCTCCAACATCAAATCCCCGGCAGGTCCCTCATCGCTCCGGATGGAGCGGAAAAGTCAGCGCAGCGGCGGCGACTGCGCCGGCGCACTTTCCCCAGCCGGCGGCAGCGCGCCGCCGCACATCTGGCAGAAGCGCGCCTCCGGCCCGTGGCCCGCGGCGCCGCAGGCCGGGCAGGCCCGCGGCTGAAAGAAACCCTGCAGCTGCCGGCGCGCCGTCATCTCCGCCGTGACGATGCCCGTCGGCACCGCCAGCGTGCCCCAGCCGATCAGCATCATCACCGAGGCGATGAAGCGCCCTATGCTGGTCTTGGGCGTGATGTCGCCGAAGCCCACCGTGGTGATGGTGGTAATGGCCCAGTAGACCGCGGTGGGAATGTCGGTGAAGCCATGCTCGGGGCCTTCCACCACGTACAGCAGGGTGCCGAGGATCAGCACCACCATCAGCACGGCCGACAGGAACACCAGGATCTTGCGCCGGCTGGCGGCCAGCGCCTCGCCCAGCATCTGGTATTCGGCCACGTAGTCGGTCAGCTTGAAGATCCGGAAGACCCGCAGCAGCCGCAGGATCCGCACGTCGATCAGCGCATGCAGTTCCGGGAACAGCACCGCCAGGTACGTGGGCAGCACCGACAGCAGGTCGACGATGCCGAAGAAGCTGCGCATGTAGCGCAGCGGCTTCTGCACGCTGGCGAGGCGGGCCAGGTACTCCAGCGAGAACAGCACGGTGAAGAACCATTCCACCGCGTCGAACACGGTGATGTGCCGCTGGTGCAGCGTCGGCACGCTGTCGGCGATCACCACCGCCACGCTGAGCAGGATGGCCGCGATGATCACCTTGTCGAAGGTCCGGCCGGCCGGCGTGTCGGATTCGAAGATGACCTCGTACATGCGCCGGCGCCAGCCGGAGGGCGGCCGGCCCAGGTCCGCCGCGTCGCGCTGCGCCGCATTCGTGAAGGGTGTCTCCATCCGCCCGATGGTAGGGGCTGGCGGCCGCTACAGGCGGTTGTGGATGGCCGTCGCGGCGATCGCGGCGTGGCCGGCGGCGACGCTGATCTGGTTCAGGTCCACCGACACGTCGCCCGCCGCATAGAGCCCGTCGACGTTGGTCTGCTGGTGCGCGTCCACTTCCAGCTGGCCGTCGGTGCAGGCGCGGGCGCCGAGCGCGGTGGCCAGCTCGCAATGGTGCTGCAGGCCCAGCGCCGGGTACAGCGTGTCGAACTCCAGCACCTGCCCGCTGTGCAGTTCCACCCGCACGCCACGGCCCTCGCCGCAGGCGATGATGCGCGGCGCGCTGCCGGCGACCTGGATGCCGGCGCCGCGCAGTTGCTCCAGGTGCTCCTGGGCAACTTCCTCCTCGGACTCCATCGCCAGCCAGGTCACGTGGTTGCCGAAGTTGGAAACGAACAGCGATTCGCGCAGGCCATGGCCGGCACGGCCGAGCACGGCGACGCGCTGGCCCTGGGTTTCGAAGCCGTCGCACACCGGGCAGAAGCGCACCTGGCCACCCCGCAACGCGTCCTCGAGGCCATCGATTTCGGGCGCGATGTCGCGCGCGCCGGTGGCCAGGATCACGTAACGGGCGCGCCAGGCGCCGTCACGGCTGCGGGCGGTGAACAGGCCCTCGGCGGAGCGCTCCAGCGTGTCGACCCGCGTCGCCTGCGTGGGCACGCCGAACTGCACGGCATGGTCCTGCATGCGCTTCCAGAGTTCCCTGCCTTCGATGCCGTCGGGAAAGCCGGGGACGTTGCGGCTGCGCGGGATCCAGCCCAGGCGGCTGCCACCGGCGTCCAGCACCAGGGCGCGCCGGCGATAGCGCCCCAGGTAGACGGCGGCGGTGAGGCCCGCGGCGCCGCCGCCGATGATCAGGCAGTCGAGGGGTTGATCTTCTTCGGACATCTGTGGGGGATCGCGAAGGAGCAGTCTAGCCAGGCCGGCGCCGGCGCGGGGCCGCGCGTTACGCTTTGCAAGGCTGGCCACACGGCGCGCCGCCGCTGCATAGACTGCGCGCATGATGACCACCTGGAAGCAGGCCCTGCGCGAGGGCATCGTCTCCGGCAGCATGGCCGCCCTGCTGTCCGCCGGCTACCTGGCGTGGGCGGGCCGGCAGCGCGGCATGCCGGCCGCGCCGCTCAACGCGGTCAGCCACTGGCTGTTCGGCCGGCCGGCGCTGGAAAGCGACGAGGCCAGCGCCCGCTACACGCTCACCGGCTACCTCACGCACCACTGCGCCTCCATCTTCTGGGGCGTGCTGCATGCCAAGGCGTGGGGCGCGGAGCCCGCGCACAAGGAGCCGCTGCCGGCACTGGCCGGCGCCGCCGCGGCCTCGGGCATCGCCTGCTTCGTCGACTACCAGCTCACGCCCAGGCGGCTGACGCCCGGCTTCGAGCATCGCCTGGGCAAGCCGGAGCTGGCCAAGGTCTACATCTGCTTCGCTCTGGGGCTGGCGGCGGGCACGCTGCTGATGCGGCGGCGCTGACGCCAGCTTGCGTTGCTAGGCCTGCGCCGCGCCGTTGCCGTAGCGGCCGCCGCCCGCGTGGGCCTCGATCTTGCCGAGGCGGACCAGCCGCTGTTCGACCGCGAAAGCCGTGCGGCCCAGTTCCTGCGCCACCTGCTTCACCGCGATGCCGGCGTCGAAGGCCGTTTCCAGTGCCGCGTCCTCCTGGTCCGACCACGGTTTACCGGCGTTGGGCGGCGGCGTTCGCCGCGGCCGCGCCGGCACCGGCGCCTCGCCCGTGCCCTCGAGCGCGCGCGACACGGCGTACAACGCACGGATGACCGGCGGCGCGTTGTAGGGGCTGTCTTCCGGCATGGCCTCCCCGGTGACGGGATGGATGCCCTGCGCCAGGGTGTCGATAATCTGGCGTGCGATCTGCAGTTCCATATTTCCTCCTGACCTGACTGACATTGAAGTACTGTATTTGCGTACAGCCATCCCGCAACGCGCCGGCCACGGCTTGGGTTGACGCGCGTGGCTGACCCGTTGGAACACCCTTGCCTGGCCTGCGGCGCCTGCTGCGCGGCCTACCGCGTGGACTTCGCCGTGTACGAGATCGAGGGGCACGGCGGAAGCGTCCCGGCCGGGCTGGCCGTCGAGGTAACCGGCAACACCTGGCGCATGCGCGGCACCGACCACGTGCCGATCCGCTGCGCTGGTCTGGTCGGCAAGGTCGGCGAGCGCGCCTCCTGCGGCATCTACGAGTGGCGCCCCAATCCCTGCCGCGAGCTGGAACCGGGCAGCCACGGCTGCGAAAGGGCCAGGGCGCGCCACGGCCTGCCGCCGCTCGAAACCGCGATGCTTTAAGCCTCAAGTAAATTTGCCTCCTGTTGGCATTAACCGACACCACGCCTTTTGCCCGCGGCGCAAACTTCGCCGCATGCAACGCCTCTGGGACATCTCGCCGCCGGTGGCGCCGGGTTCACCGGTGTTTCCCGGCGACACGCCTTACCAGCAGCAATGGGCCGCGACGCTCGGCCCCGGCTGCCCGGTCAACGTCAGCACGCTGACCCTGTCGCCGCACGTCGGCGCCCATGCCGACGCGCCGCTGCACTACGACCCCGAGGGCCGGCCCATAGGCGCCGTGGACCTCGCGCCCTACCTCGGCCCCTGCCGCGTGATCCACGCCATCGCCAAGGGTCCGCTGGTGCGCTGGGAGCACATCGCGCACGCAGTGGCCGGATTGCCGCAGCGCGTGCTGGTGCGCACCTACCAGCGCATGCCGGCCGACCGCTGGGATGCGGACCTGGCTGCCTACGCGCCCGAGACCATCGAGCGCCTGGCCGATGCCGGCGTGCTGCTGGTCGGCATCGACACCGCCAGCATCGACCCGGCCGAGAGCAAGACGCTGGACAGCCACCAGGTGATCCGCCGGCGCGGCCTGCGCGTGCTGGAGAACCTGGTGCTCGACGACGTGCCCGAGGGCGACTACGAACTGATCGCCCTGCCCCTGAAACTGATGACCGCCGACGCCTCGCCGGTGCGCGCGGTGCTGCGTTCCCTGCCCCCTTCGTGACATCCGCATGACCACCTTGCAAGACTGCCGCACGCTGGACGCGCAGGACCCGCTGCGCGCCCTGCGCGACCTCTTCACGCTGCCGGAGGGCGTGATCTACCTCGATGGCAATTCGCTCGGCCCGCTGCCGAAGGCGGCGCCGGAACGCATCGCCCGGGCGGTGCAGGAGGAATGGGGCCAGGGCCTGATCCGCTCCTGGAACACGGCCGGCTGGTTCGAGCTGCCGCAGCGCCTGGGCGACAAGATCGCCTCGCTCATAGGCGCCGGCGCCGGCGAGGTGGTGGCCACCGACAGCACCTCGATCAACCTGTTCAAGGTATTGAGCGCGGCACTCAGCATGGTGGCGGCCGACGCGCCGCAGCGCCGCGTGGTGATCAGCGAGCGCAGCAACTTTCCCACCGACCTCTACATCGCCGAGTCGCTGTGCCGCGAGCGTGGCTGCCGCCTGCAGCTGGTGGAGCCGCACGAGATCGCCGGCGCGCTGGGCCAGGACACCGCCGTGCTGATGCTCACGCACGTGAACTACCGCACCGGCGCCATGCA
>JAQGMU010000243.1 GCA_028292195.1 Ramlibacter sp.
GCGCGCGAAGCTGCCTTCTACAACGCCGCCCTGATGCACGCACGCACGCAGGACGACTTCCATCCGGTGGGCAACCTGCACATCGCCACCGTGGTGCTGCCGGCGCTGCTGGCGCAAGCGGAGCGGCGGTCCGTCACCGGCGAGGCTTTCCTCGATGCGCTCGCAGTGGGCTATGCGGGCGCCGTCGGCCTGTCGCGCCGGTTCTCGCCGGCCAGCACGCCGCGCGGGCTGCGCTCCACCTGCCTGTACGCGTCGATGGGCGCGGCGGCGGCGGTGGCAAGGCTGCGCGGGCAGGATGCGCAGGGGATCGCCAACACGATTGCTCTTGCTTCGCAATCCGCTTTCGGCACCACGCAGTGCTGGCGCGACGGCAGCGACGAGTACCAGTTGCACGTCGCCAATGCGGCCAGCCAGGCGCTGCTGTGCGCGGAGCTGACGGAAGCCGGCGTCGTCGGCGGCGAGCATGCGCTCGATGGCCCGTCCGGCTTCTATCCTGCCTTGCTGGGGCAGGCGCCGAAGTTCGACGAGATCGCAGCCGACTTCGAGCCCGACGCCGCCATCGTGGAGACGGTGTTGAAGCGCTACCCGGTCAGCGGCATCTGCCAGCCGGTGGTGCGGCTGTCGGAGCGGCTGGCATCGCAGCTGGCGGGTCGCCGCATCGAGCGCGTGCTGATCGAGATGAACGCGTTCGAGATGAATTACCCGGGCACGCTGAACGCGGGGCCGGTGTACCGCTCGTTCTCCGACCGCCTGATGAGCGCGCGCTTCTGTGCCGCCTCGGTACTGGAAACGGGCCGCTTCGACTTCGATGCATTCATGCGTCCCTTGTCGCGCGAAGCCACGCGCCTGGTCGGCCTGACCGACGTGCGCGCCGGGGACGACCTGGGCACGCTGAGCTGCCGCATCACGGTCACCGTGCAAGAGGGCGGGGCGCCGGTGCAAGGCGAGCTGCGCGACGGCGGCAGCGAGTTGGCGATCGACTGGAACACCGTGGGCGACTGGTGCCAGGAGTTGTGGGCGGCCGGCGACCGCGGCGCTTCCGCGTGCCGGCGGGCACAGGAGGCGGTGCTGGCGCTGCCGGATTCGGGGTTCGATGCGTTGCGACAGGTCCTCGTGTCCTAGGGGACGCGCCAACGGCGGCGTTACCGGCCCAGCGCCTCCAGTTCCGGCGACACGTGGCCCCAGCGCACGTCGAAGCCCGGCGCGGCCCGGTCCGTGGACGGTGGCGGCGCGCGCAGCGCCCAGCGCGCGCCCGCCAGCACGCTGTCGATCAGCGGCACGTCCAGCTCCGGCTGCAGCATGGCGGCAATGCCCGCCAGCCCCGCGCCACCCAGGATGACCGCCCGGGCCCCGAACTTCCGCGCTGCTTCGCGACAGGCCTGCGCCAGCAGCATCCGCGCCCCCGCCGGATCGGAAACCAGGTCCGCTCCCGTGGGCGCCACGGTCTCGATGCCGGCCAGGCTGCCGCCATGCCCGAGCGCTTCGGCCAGCCGCCGCAGCATCGGTGCCCAACGCTCCCCGCCAGTCACCACCGCGAACCGGCCGTGCCGCGCCGCCTCGATGAAGGCCGCCTCGGCCAGCCCCGTCACCGGCACCGGGCTGCTTTCGCGCAGCGCCAGCAGGCCCGGGTCGCCGAAGCAACCCACCAGCACAGCGTGCGGCCCGGGCCCGGCCTGCGCAAGCGCCGCCGCCCATGCGTCGAGCGTCGCATGCCCGGCCACGGCGTAGCTGGCCTCGTCGATGATGTACGGGGCGCCGAAGCGCGCGGTGACGGCCCGCACGCGCACCTTTCGCCCGAGTTCCTCCTGCACGTGCTCGCGCAGCAGCGCCGTCACCGCGGTGGAAGTATTCGGGTTGATCACCAGCAGCTCGCGCATGGCGGGCGCTTCGTTCATGCGGGACTCCGCTTCTGCCGCCGCCGCAGCCACACCAGCAGGCCGGCGGTCAGGCCCATGACCAGGAAGGACACCACGGTGGTCACCGTGCCCAGCGCATAAATTGCGGGCGTGGTCACGGTCGACGTCAGGCCCTGCAGTTCCAGCGGCAGTGTATTGACGTCGCCGATGGCCTGCGAGGTGCGGGCGATTTCGTCCCAGCTCAGGGTGAAGCCGAACATGCCGATGCCGACCACCGACGGGCCGATCAGCGGCAGCACCACGTGGCGGAAGGTCTGCCAGGGCGACGCGCCGAGGTCGCGCGCCGCTTCCTCGTAGGCCGGGTTGAAGCGGTTGAACACCGCGAACATGATCAGCAGCCCGAACGGCAGCGTCCAGGTGAGGTGCGCGCCGAGCGCCGACGTGAGCAGGCCCAGGGCGGTGCCGTAGTTCTCCAGCGTGCCCTCGGCGCCGAGCGCGGTGAGGGCGTTCTTCACGCCGGTGTCGATCAAGCGGAACTGCAGGCCGATGCCCAGCGAGACGATGATGGACGGCATGATCAGGCTGGCCACCGTCACGTAGAACAGCGCGTCGCCGCCGCGCAGCTTCTTGCGGAAGGCCAGGCCGGCCAGCACCGACAGCACCACCGTGCAGGCCATCACCACCGCGCCCAGCATCAGCGAGCGGCGGAAGGCCCCGGCGATGTCCACCGTGCCCAGCCCTTCGGCCAGCGCGCGGAACCAGTGCAGCGACGTGCCGCGCAGCGGGAAGGTCAGGCCGCCATCGGGCCCCTGGAAGCTGAGCACGAAGATCGTGAGCATCGGCCCGTACAGGAACAGGACAAAGAGGGCGAAGACGATGGCCAGCGGCCAGAAGCCGGGGGCGCGGGCGTCGGAGACACGGGCTTGCATGGCGTGGCCTTCAGAGCTCGCGCCGGATGTCGACCAGGCGCGTGAGGCCCCAGATGATCATCAGCACCACCGCCAGCAGGATCACCGCGTTGGCCGCGGCAAGAGGGAACTGCAGGTAGGAGGTCTGCACCTGGATGATCTTGCCGACCGAGGCGATCTGCTGGCCGCCCATCACGCCGATGGTGACGAAGTCGCCCATGACGATGGTGACGACGAAGATCGAGCCGATCAGGATCCCGGTTTTGCACAGCGGCACCACCACGGCCCACAGCGTCTGCCAGCCGGAGGCGCCGCAGTCGTTGGCCGCCTCCAGCAGGCTGCGGTCGATGCGCATCATGCTGTTGAAGATCGGCACGATCATGAACATGGTGTAGAGGTGGACGAAGGCGAGCACCACGGAGAAGTCGGAGAACAGCAGCCATTCCACCGGCTGCTGCACCAGGCCGGCGCCGAGCAGCGCCTGGTTCACGAGCCCGTGACGCCCGAGCAGCGGCACCCAGGAGATCATGCGGATCACGTTGCTGGTCCAGAACGGCACCGTGCACAGCACGAACAGCGCCGTCTGCATGCCCGGCGAGCGGACGTGGAAGGCCAGGAAGTACGACACCGCGAAGCCGAGGACCAGCGTGGTGCCCCAGACCAGCAGGCAGAACTTGAGCGTGGAGAGGTAGGTGGCGAGCGTGACGCACAGGCTGCCGCGCTCGTTGAGGTGGCCGCAGCCTTCGAAGATGGCGGCGTAGTTGCGCAGCGTGAAGCCGGGGAGCAGCTCGTATTCGTTGAAGTTCCAGAAGCTGACGAGGAGGGTCAGGGCGAGGGGGATCAGGAAGAAGAACAGGAAGACCAGCGAGAAGGGCGTGGCCTGGAGCCAGGCGGTCGGGGGGCGCCCCCACCCCAGCCCTCTCCCGGAGGGGGAGGGAGCCGGGGCAGGCAGCGCGGGGGCTTGCGCCCGCAGCACTGCTTCAGGCAGCGACGAATTCATTCCACTTGCGCACCATGTACTCGTTCTCGTCCATGAGGGCGTTCCAACAGGCGATGCCTCCCATGCGCTGTTCGTAGCTGCCGCCGTCGCGCACCGAGCCGGTCTTGGCCAGCAGGTCGCCGTGCGGGCCCTTGATGTCCTGGCTGGCCGGCTTGCCTTCCATCCAGTAGGCCCACTCGTAGGGCTCCATCTTGGCCTTGGCCGTCTCCAGCACCGCGCTGTAGTAGCCCTGGCGGTTCAGGTAGGCGCCGGCCCAGCCGTCCAGGAACCAGTTGATGAACTCGTAAGCCCCATCCTGCTTGCGCCCGGAGAGGGTGGCCGGCACGCCGAAGCCCGCCGCCCAGGCGCGGTAGCCTTCCTTCAGCGGCTGGAAGGTGCAGGCGATGCCCTTGGTGCGCACGGCCGTCACGGCCGGCGACCACATCGACTGGATCACCACTTCGCCCGACGCCATCAGGTTGACCGACTCGTTGAAGTCCTTCCACAGCGCACGGAACTGGCCCGCCTTCTTGGCCTCGATCAGGGTGGCGATGGTGAGGTCGATCTCCTTCTTCGTCATGTTCCCCTTGTCGGGGTACTTGTACTTGCCCATGGCCTCGACCACCATCGCGGCGTCCATGATGCCGATGGAGGGAATGTTCAGGATCGCCGTCTTGCCCTTGAACTCGGGGTTCAGCAGCTCGGCCCAGCTGGTGATGGGCCGCTTGATCAGGTCGGGCCGGATGCCCAGCGTGTCGGCGTTGTAGACGGTGGGGATCAGCGTCATGAACTGGGTGGGCGTCGCCGAAAACTTCTTCGACTTCTCGCCCTCCAGGTACATCACCTTCTTGGGCGCCGTGCCCTGGTCGCCGACCTTCTTGCCGGCCACTTCGCCCTTGGTGAAGAGCGTCGTGATCTTGTCGGCGTTCTTGATCTTCTTCGTGTCTATGCCCTTCAGGTTGCCGGTGGGCACGATCTTCCGGAGCGAGAAGTACTCGGTGTCGATCAGGTCGAAGCTGTTGGGCGCCGTCACCGCGCGCTTGCTCACGTCGTCGGTGGTCACCGCCACGTACTGGATGGTGATGCCGGTGTCGGCCTTGAACTTGTCGGCGATGTCCTTGTCCTGGTTGACGGCCGTGCCCAGGTAGCGCAGCGTGATCTTCTCCTGCGCATGGATGGCGGGCGCCAGCCCGGTGGCCAGGATGCCGGACATGCCCTGGAGCAGGGAGCGGCGCTGCAGGCCCGCGGATTGCGAATCGTCTTTGTGGTCGGACATGGTGGAAGCTCCTCTTGGGGTGGATGAACGTTGGCGCTCAGGCCTGCAGCGGGTGGGCGTCGGCCTGGGCCCAGCTCAGGTGGACGGCGTCGCCGGGTGCGTAAGGGCGCGCGACGAAGCGGGCCTCGGGCAGCATCACCGAGACGCTGCTGGCACCGGCCGCGTCCTGCGCCTGAAGCCCCAGCAGCACGTAGCTGCCCTGGTACTCGACGTCGGTGACGGTGCCGGGCAGGCCTGCGCTGGCTTCCGCCAAGGCGCCGGCCGGCGCGATCTGCATGTGGTCGTTGCGCACGGCCAGCTTGCCGGCGCTGGTCTGGATGACGTTGTGCCCGCCCATGAAGCGCGCGATGAATTCGGTGGCCGGCGCGTTGTACACGCCGCGCGGCGGCCCGACCTGCTCGATGCGGCCCTGGTTCATCACCACGATCAGGTCGGCCAGCGCCATCGCCTCCTCCTGCGAGTGGGTGACGTGGATGAAGGTCAGGCCCAGCTCCTTCTGCCAGCGCCGCAGCTCGGCGCGCATCTGGATGCGCAGGAAGGGGTCGAGGGCGGACAGCGGCTCGTCGAGCAGCAGCACCCGCGGCTGGGTGATGAGGGCGCGCGCCAGCGCCACCCGCTGCTGCTGCCCGCCCGAAAGCTCACCGGGTTTGCGCTGCGCCAGGTGGCCCATGGCGACGCGGTCCAGCAGTTCCTGCGCCCTTCGATGGCGCTCGGCGCGGGACACGCCCTTCATCTTCAGGCTGAAGGCCACGTTGTCCAGCGCGGACAGGTGGGGAAAGAGCGCGAAGCTCTGGAACATCATGGCCGTGCCGCGGGCTGCGGCGCCCAGGCGCGTGATGTTGCGGTTTTCCAGCAGGATGTCGCCGCCGGTCACGGTTTCGTGGCCCGCGATCATGCGCAGCGTGGTGGTCTTGCCGCAGCCCGAGGGGCCGAGCAGGCAGCAGTAGCTGGCCGCGGGGATGCGCAGGTTGATGTTGTCCACGGCGGGGGCCGTGCCCGGCGCGTAGCGCTTGCTGAGGGCGACCAGTTCGACGGCGTGGGGCGCGTTGCCCGCTGTGGCTTCCATGTTGGGGCAGGAATGCACGCTCCATGCCAGCCCTGTGTGCACGGTGATGGTGCGCCCGGTTCAGGCCAGGGTATCCATGTGGCGGGCGATCGCGCCGGGTGTGGTGAACCAGATGGCGCCGGAATCGCGCGCCTGCGCGAGGCGCTGGAGCGCGCGCCGCAGGTGCCGCAGCCGGTAGGGCTGGCCGACGATGTAGGGGTGCAGCGCCAGCCCCATCACCAGCGGCGTGGCCGCGGACTGGGCCAGCATCTCGTCGAAGTTGTCCAGCACCAGGTCGAAGAAGTCGCGCGCATCCATCTGGCGCGCCATGATCATCGGAATGTCGTTCAGCTCCTGCGGGTAGGGAACTGACCAGAGGCGCTGCCCGCTTCGCGTGCGCATGGCGACCGGCTGGTCGTCATGGCACCAGTTCAGGGTGTAGCGGTAGCCGGTCTCGGCCAGCAGGTCGGGCGTGACCGCGCTCTCGGAGATCCAGGGCGACAGCCAGCCGGTCGGCGCCTGGCCGCTTTCGCGGGCGATGCGGCCGGCGCAGGAGGCGAGCAGTCCACGCTCGGCCGGCTCGCTCCAGCCGCCCTGGCGTTCCGCATTGGTATGGCCGTGGCCCACCAGTTCGTCGCCGCGGGCCACGCACGCGGCCACCAGCTCGGGGCTGTGGTCGTACAGGGCCGTGTTGAGGATGGCGGCGGCCGGCAGCCCGAGCTGGCCGAACAGCTCCAGGCAACGCCAGGCGCCGACCCGGTTGCCGTATTCGCGCCAGCTGTAGTTGAGCACGTCAGGCTGCGGGGAAGGCGGGCCCAGCGCGGCGCCCAGGCCGTCTCCGAAGGCGAAGTGCTCCAG
Source organism: Ramlibacter sp. (assembly GCA_028292195.1). Classification (GTDB taxonomy): domain Bacteria; phylum Pseudomonadota; class Gammaproteobacteria; order Burkholderiales; family Burkholderiaceae_C; genus Ramlibacter. The sequence goes on from JAQGMU010000243.1 coordinate 6,923, forward strand.
GTTGAAACCGAGGTAGACCGCCAGCCGGCTGCCATAGGGCCAGCGCCAGTCGGGGCGGCGGGTAATGGGCTGGTAGTCGAAGCGGTCGTGGCCGGGGAGCGGGCCGGTCCATTGCGGACCTTCGTTCACACCGGCGCTCCGTCGGCGGCCGCCAGTCTTGCCCGGACGAGCAGCCATTCGGCGCTGTCGTTCCAGACGTCCATCTGCACGATGCGGCCGGCGCGCACCACGTAGCGGTCGACGTATCGGTTGCCTTCGAAGGCGCTGCCGTCCGGCCAGGCGCCGTACAGCGTGCCGAGGCTGTAGACGATGGCCTCGTCGTCGGTGCTGCCCTCGACCACGTCGGTGCGTTCTATGCGCTACTTCACCCAGGCGTAGCGCTTGGCGTTGAAGG
>JAQGMU010000250.1 GCA_028292195.1 Ramlibacter sp.
CCGGCCAGCCACTCGTGCACGCGCGTCACCTTGCCTTCGCGCGCCGACGGCACGCCGTCGATGTCGCCGGTGATCCAGCCGTCGGCGCCGCGCGCGAGCCGCACCGCGATCAGCTCATCCGCGCCGAACGCCGCGGCGATGGGGCCGGTGATGAAATCGTTGGTCGCGGTGACGATGACGACCTTGTCGCCCGCGTCCTTGTGCACGCGCACGAGGTCGAGCGCTGCGGGCCGCAGGTTGGGTCGCACGACTTCGTCCATGAACCGCTCGTGCGCCTTCTGCGCGGCCTGCGGCCCGCGCTCGCGCACGGCATCGGTGGCAAAGCGCACGTAGTCGTGGATGTCCAGCGTGCCGGCCTTGTAGTGTTCGAAGAACTCGTCGTTGCGGCGCTTGAAGGCGACGGCATCGGTCCAGCCGATGTGCTGGGTGAACACGCCCCACGCATAGTCCGAGTCGATCGGCAACAGCGTGTGGTCGAGGTCGAAGAGCGCGAGCTTCATGCTGCGGCCCGCGTCATGAGTTCGCCGAGCTTGAGCTGCGGATGGGCGCGCTGCAGCGCAATGAGGCCTTCCACTGCGCGCTTGCGCCAGTCCGCACCGCGCGCGATGGCGTCGTGCCATGCGTCGTGCAAGGTGGCCGGCTGCGTGTCCAGCAGGTATGCGAACAGCGCAGCGGCCTGCTGCAGGTCCTTGTTCGCCTTGGTTCGCATGGCGCCGCTGCGTTCGCCCACGACCAGCAGCTTGTGAACCGCGTAGCGTTCCGGCGCCGGAATGTTCACCATCACGGCCACACCGTTGCGGTCCGCGAGCACCGCCTGGGCGACGCGCTCGAGCGAGAACTCCATGAAGCGCAGGGGCTGCAGGCAGACGTTGAGGTTGGCGATCATCACCGGGCCGTCGCCGCCGGGATGCAGCGAAGTGAGGAAGTCGACCTGGAATTCCGGGTCGCCGCTCAGCTTGTACGACGCACCGGCCGCACCGCTCAGCTGGACAAGCGGGATGAAGCCGCGCTCGAAACTCGTCAACGCGCCGTGGACGTCGATCTCGACGTCGGCCGGCAACGCCACCGAAAGATTCTTGCCGGCATGGGCGAAGTCGACGTCGGTGGTCGAACCGCCCGCGAACCATTTCACGCCCAGCATGTTGCCGAGGGCGATGAAGGAGTGCGTTCCGACGAGCACGCCCCCGGCCCTGAAAAAACCGTAGTCCGAAAGCCGCCGCACGGCGCGCAGGTGTTTGGGCAGCGCCGGTGCGCAACCCAGCGCCACCGCCGCCTTGGCGAGCGGGGCGAGCGCGGCATCGGGTTTGGCCGGTGCGTCCTTCGCGCGCTGCACCGCGGCGCGCACGGGATCGGTATCCGGTCCCACGTCGAGCTGGCGCAGCTGCCCATTGAGGTCGCGAAATGAAAAGTACCAGTAGGCCGAGCCCTGCACCGTCTTGCGCGAGAAGCTGCCGTGCAGATTTTCGATGCTGCGGTCGAGCTCCTGCGCGGTCGCCACGTCCGCCAGCTGCGCATAGGCGGTCTGGGCGGAGAGCGGCAGCTCGGCGTAGAGATTCACGGGCCAAACTATACAACAAAAGAAAATTTGTTGTATAAGCCAGCGTTCACTCGGCCTCCAGCATCGACTTGATGAGCGGGATGGTGATCGCCCGCTTGGTCCGCAGCGCGTAGCCGTCGAGCTGCTCGAGCAGCTCCATGAGGCTGCCCAGGTCGCGCGAAAAACGCGTGAGCTTGAAGTCCATCACTTCGTCGCCGAGGAAGACGCCGCGCGCGTCCGCGGCCTGCCGCAGCACGGAACGGCGCTCGGGCTCGCTCAGTACCTGCAGCTGGAATACGTGGCCCCACGCAAGCCGGGTGCGCAGGTCCTCGCGCAGCTTCAGGTCGGCGGGCGGCGCCGCCCCGGCCGCGAGGACGCCGCGCTGCAGCGTCTGCGCGTTGACGAACCAGTTGAAGGCCGCGTGCTGCTGCACCGCCGTGTACCGGTGCACGTCGTCGAGCAGGACCACCGCCCAGTTCTCGTTGAACGCGGGGGGTTCGTGCATCGCGGCGTCCATCCAGCCGGCGGCGGCGCCCTGCTCGCGCAACGATTCCTCGACGGCCTTGAGCAGGTGCGTCTTGCCGCTCGCGGCCGCTCCCCACAGATAGGTGGGTACCGGTGAGCGTGTGGGGCTGCCGGCCCAGAGCTGCAAGTGCTTGAGCGCCTCTTCGTTCGGCCCGGCGCAGAAACTCGCCAGCGTCGGCCCGCGGGCCAAACCGATGTCCAGGGCGATCTGCTTCATGAGTGGTAGAGCTTGCTGCCCATGTAGCCCGCGCGCAGCCGGCGGATTGCCACCAGCAGCACGGCGCTGGCGGGCAACGCCACCAGCACGCCGACGAAGCCGAACAGCTGGCCGAACGCCAACAAGGCGAAGATCACCGCCAGCGGATGCAGGCCGATGCGCTCGCCCACGAGGCGCGGCGTGAGGTAGAAGCCCTCGATCACCTGGCCCGTGCCGTAGACGGCGGCCACCATCACCAGCGCCTTGACGGAGGCGAACTGCAACAGCCCGGCCAGCACCGCGAGGATCAGGCCGATGCCGAAACCCACGTAAGGCACGAACATCGCCAGCCCGGTGAAAAAACCGATCGGCAAGGCCAGGTCCAGGCCGAACAGGGCGAGTCCCGTGCTGTAGAAGATCGCCATGGTGAGCATCACCAGCAACTGCCCGCGCAGATATTGGCCGAGCACCTGGTCGGCTTCGGCGGCGAACGAGTCGACGCCCGGCCGGGCCCGCGGCGGCACCAGTTCGAGAGCGCGCGCGACGAACTGCTTCCAGTCCAGCAAGAGGTAGAACAGGGCCACCGGAATCAGCACCGCATAGCCCACCACAGTCAAGGCCATGCTGCCGCCCAGCCGCAGCGACGGCAGCAGCGAGCCCAGCGCGTCGGCGTAGTTGGCGTTGAGGTATTTCAGCGCCAGAGCCTTCAGGCTTTCGAGGTCGAGCGACACCTTGATGCCGAGTTGCCCGAGCCAGGGCGACAGCGTGGTGTTGAGCTTGTCGAACACCGAGGGCAGTTGCTCGCGCATCAAGGGCAACTCCTTGGCGATCACCGGCACGATCAGCAGCGCCAGGCCCATGACGGCAAGTATCAGCAGCAACTCGACGATCACCACCGCGATGACGCGTGGCAGGCGTCCGCGGCCGATCTCGTCCAGCCGATCCACCAAAGGCGTCAGCGCGTAGGCCAGCACGGCAGCGACGACAAACGGAGTGAGGACGGGGCCCAGCGACCGCAACGCCAGCACGGCCAGCAACGCGATCAGCAGCCAGGCTGCGGCGCGTTTTTGGGCGGGGGTGAATTGCATCGGCGGGTTCAACGCAATTGCAGGTCGTCGTCCCCGAAGCGGATGGCCAGGGGCTCGATCAGCAGTTGCTTGGGGCCGGCTTCGATGTTGCCGGCGACGATCGCCGGCACACCGGCGGCTTGCGCAACCTCGACGGTGCGCTGTGCGTCTTCGGCCTTTACGAAGATCGCGAAACCGGCGCCCATGTTCAGCGTGCTGTAGGCCTCGCGGTCGTCTTGCCGCGCCTCTTGCTGGATGAACCGCAGCACCGGCGTGACGCTGGGCACCGAATGGATGCGATAGGTGAATTGCGCCGGATGCCGCAGCAGCTTGCGCCAGCCATGACCGGTGATGTTCGCGCAGTAGCGCGGCAGGATGCCGGCCTTGTACAGCGCCTCCGTCACCGGGGAATACAGCACCGTGGGTGCGAGCAGCGCTTCGCCGTAACTCGATCCGTCGGGCAGCTGCGTCAGGTATCCCTTGGGCAGCCGCTCCACCAATTTGCGGGCCAGGCTCAACCCGTTGGCGTGGATGCCGCTGGAGGCCAGCAGCACGATCGCATCGCCCGGGGCCAGCTGGTCGCCCAGCGACAGCCGCTCCTTGGGATTGACCAGGCCGGTGCACGAGGCCGCCAGGTCGATGCGGCCGCTTTCGACGATGCCGGCCAGTGCAGGCGTCTCGCCGCCGCCCCACGCGACGCCGCTGATGTCGCAGGCGCGCTTCCAGCCGGCGACCAGCGCCTGCGAGCGCTGCGCGTCTCCGAACCAATCGGAGCCGCCCGCCGCCCAGTAGGCCTGGACCACCAGCGGGGTCGCGCCCACGGTGATCAGGTCGTTGATCGCCATCGCGATGGTGTCCTGCGCAATGCTGTCGTAATAACTCTTGCCGGTGAGCCTATGCATCTCGTCGGCGACCAGCGCCTTGGAGCCCAGGCATTCGACGATCGAGGCGATGTAGAACGGCCCGACGTCGACCACATAGGCCGATTCCCCGCGCGAGGCTTTGACTTCGCTGAAACCATGTGCCGCAAGATGCGAGCCGGTGGCGGCAGCGGCGCGCTGTGCCGCGACTTTGAGGGGGTCGATCAGTTCGTAGTTGACGCCAGACTGTTCATAGCTGAGCGTTTCGGACTGGATCGCTGGTTTCGGGTTCATGCTCTAAATTATCGCTGCTATGCCGACTCACCCCGTCCCCGAAGCCCCCGGCACGACACGCCTGCCGGCGGGAATCTGGGCGCTGGGATTCGTCAGCCTGCTGATGGACATCTCGTCCGAGTTGATCCATAGCCTGCTGCCGGTCTTCATGGTGACGACGCTGGGTGTCAGCGTGCTGGCTGTCGGCCTGATCGAGGGCGCGGCCGAGGCCACGGCGCTCATCGTCAAGGTGTTCTCCGGCGTGCTCAGCGACTATTGGGGCCGCCGCAAGCCGCTGGCGGTGTTGGGCTACGGCCTGGGCGCGATTTCCAAACCGCTGTTCGCATTGGCTTCGACGTCCGGCATGGTGTTGGGCGCGCGGCTGATGGACCGCGTGGGCAAGGGCATTCGTGGCGCGCCGCGCGACGCCCTGGTTGCCGACATCGCGCCGCCCGCCATGCGGGGCGCGGCATTCGGGCTGCGCCAGGCCCTCGACACCGTCGGCGCGTTCCTCGGGCCCTTGCTCGCTATCGGGCTGATGCTGCTGTGGGCGAACGACATCCGGGCCGTGTTCTGGGTGGCGCTCATCCCCGGGTTTCTCTCGGTGGCGCTGCTGCTGTTCGCGGTTCGCGAACCGCCACGCGCGGCGGCAGGGCGCGCGGGCAACCCGATCCGGCGCGAAAACCTGCGGCGGCTGGGGCGTGCCTATTGGGAGGTGGTGGCCATCGGCGCGGTGTTCACGCTGGCGCGCTTTTCCGAGGCGTTCCTGGTGTTGCGCGCCCAGCAAGGCGGGCTGGCGCTGGCTTGGACGCCGATGGTGCTGATCGTGATGAGCGCCGTGTATTCCTTGGGGGCCTACCCTTTCGGCAAGTTGTCGGACCGGGCCAGCCACCGCGCCCTGCTGGCCTGCGGCTTGCTGGTGCTGGTTGCCGCCGACCTGCTGCTGGCGGCGGGCAACGCCGGGCCTTGGCTGTGGGGCGGTATCGCGCTGTGGGGCCTGCACATGGCAATGACGCAGGGCCTGCTCGCCACGATGGTGGCGCAGACGGCGCCGGCCGACTTGCGCGGCACGGCCTTTGGCTTTTTCAACCTGGTGAGCGGCGTGGCGCTGCTGCTGGCCAGCGGCATGGCCGGCTTGCTGTGGGAGCAATGGGGCGCGCAAGCCACTTTCATCGCCGGCGCCGTCCTTGCCGCGATCGCGCTCGCGGTCCTGGCAGCGCGCCGAACCTGATGTCCTAAAATGATCGAAAGCAGTCCGGCAATGGGTGGCCGGCGCTGCTCCGCTGCGGAACAATGAGCGCCATCCCATCCACCAGGAGCCCCCATGAAGTCATGTCTTGTTCTGATCGATGCCCAGCAATCCTTCCGGCATCGCCCGTATTTCACCGAGCGTGACGTGCCGGCATACCTGGCGGCGCAGAACGCGCTGATCGAAGCCTGCCAGCAGCGTGGCGTTCCCATCGTGCGCATCTTCCATGTCGATGGACCCAAGACCGCTGAAAACTCGTTCGCGCTCGAATCGGGACATGTGCGGCCGCTGGAAGGGCTGGCGCCGGTAGAAGCCGCGGCGACCTTCCACAAGTCGCGCCACAGTGCGCTGGTCGGCACCGGACTCGATGTCTGGCTGACGCAGAACGGCGTGGGCAGGCTCGTCATCAGCGGTATTCGCACCGAGCAGTGCTGCGAGACGACAGCCCGCCACGCCTCCGACCTGGGCTTCCAGGTCGACTATGTGACCGACGCGACGCTGACGTTCGACATGAAGCACGAGGATGGCTCGCCGCTGCCGGCGGCCGACATCAAGGCGCGCACGGCGGCGGTGCTGAAAGATCGCTTTGCGCGGATCTGTTCGGTGCCGCAAGCGATCGACCGGCTGGCGACCCCCGCCTGAATGCGGTGAGCGCGACGGCCATCCCTCTGTTCTTCGTGCTGCTGCCGGGCAGCCTGATCCTGGACTGGGCCGGACCGGCGGAGGCCTTCCGCATCGCCAACCAGGTGTTGCAAGCGCAGCAACAGCCGCCGCGCTTCGAATTGCGCTTCATCGGTCCGCAAGGCGCGCCCGCCACCTCGGTCGGCCTGAAGGTCACGGGGGTGGAGCCCTTGCCGGCGCAATTGCCGTCACCGAGCTGGCTGGTGCTGGTGGGGATGCCCGGCCGGCGTTTCGATCTTCAGCAGCCGGGTGCAGCCGAAACAGTCCGCTGGCTGCGCGGCTTGGCGCCGGGGCGCGACGGCCTGCGGCTGGTCACGATCTGCGCGGGCGCTCTGCTCGCCGCGCACGCCGGCTTGCTGGAGGGACGGCGCGCCACCACGCATCACCATCACCTCGACGAACTGCGCAGCGTTGCCGCCGGCTGCGACGTGGTGGCCAATCGGGTCTTCGTGCTGGACGAGCCGGTCGCTTCCAGCGCCGGCATCACGACCGGAATCGACCTCGCGCTGCACCTCATCGCGCAGGAGTGCGGCGCGGCGCTGGCCTCGCAGGTTGCGCAGATCATGGTGGTGGCGCTGCGCCGTGGGCCGCAAGACCCCGAGCTGTCGCCGTTCCTCGCCTATCGCAACCACATCCATCCGGCGCTGCACCGGGTGCAGGACGCGGTGAGCGCGCAGCCGCAGCGGGACTGGAACGTGCCACGCATGGCGGACGTGGGCCACACGTCGCCGCGGCACCTGACGCGGCTGTTCATCGATCATGCCGGCGCGCCTCCGCTCGAGTACCTGCGGCGCATCCGGCTGGCCGTGGCGCAGGCGGCGCTGGAATCGGGGCGCAGCGTCACCCAGGCGGCGGAACTGGCGGGCTTCAGCTCCGACACGCAATTGCGCCGGACTTGGCGGCAGTTCGGCGTGGGCGGGCGCCCGTCGGATACAGCCCTGCTACAAAACCCCTAGCGAAGCAGCCGCGCCGGAATTGGGCGCTGGACGGCAAGGCCGTTTTGTACCAAACTGTATCTCCTGCCCCGAATACAGAAAGCCCCGGATGCCCGTTATCGCAGTCGTCAACCGCAAGGGCGGCAGCGGCAAAAGCACCTTTGCCGCCCATGTGGCCGCGTGGTGCGCGCGCCAGGGCCATTCGGTGATGCTGGGCGACGTCGATCGCCAGCAATCCAGCCGCGCATGGCTCAAGCGCCGCGACCCCGCACTTCCGCAGATTGCACCTTGGGCGATGGACCAGAAGAACATGCTGCGCGTGCCCACCGGCATCACTCACGTCGTGCTGGACACGCCCGGCGGCATCCACGGCTTCGAACTGGCGCGCGTCGTGATGTTCGCCGACGCCATCGTGATGCCGGTTTGCTCGTCGATGTTCGACCGCGAGTCGGCCGCCGCCTGCCATGCCGAATTGATGGCGCTGCCACGAGTGGCGACCGGCCGCTGCCGGCTGGCTGTCGTCGGCATGCGCATCGATGGCCGCACGCACGCTGGCCGGGTGCTGGCCGATTGGTCGCAAGGCCTGGGCATCCCGTTCCTGGGGGCGTTGCGTGAGACTCAGTTGTACGTGCGCAGCCTGGAGCGCGGCCTCACGATGTTCGACCTGCCCGCCAGCCAGTCCGGCGCCGACCTGGCGCAATGGGCGCCGATCATCGAGTGGATGCTGCCGATCCTGCAGCCGCTGCAAGCCGCCAACGACCCGGCGCCGATCCTCACGCGGGTTTCACGCCTCGGCACTTCCAGGCCGGAAAGCCTGATGCCCGCACAGGAGGCGCTGATCCATGGATCGAGGCTGATGGCGGCTTCCGGCTCGCGTGCATCGGAGCCGGCACACCGGATCCCGGTGCGGACCTTGCCGCGCACGGCCGGCGAAGGCGCGCAAATACCGCAGTTCCTGAAACGCTAGTTCTTCGCACGGCGCAGGTCGGCGACCCGGTCGGCGATGGCGTCGATATCGAGCGAGTCCTGCGCGTGCACCAAGTAGGTTTCCAGGTCGCTCACGGCTTGCGCCGAATGCCCCTGTTCGGCATGCGCCAGCCCGCGATCGCGATACTCGGCCCAAGCGTCGGGCAGCAGGATCAGCAGGCGGTCCTGCACCGCGATCAGCCGCTGCCAGTCTTCCTGCGCATGGTGAATTTCCTTCAAGTTGCGCAGCATGCGGGCGATGATGTCCCGTGGTGGCGCCGCCTGCAGGTACAGCCCGAGCGGCACTTCGAACTCGTCGATGAGGCCGCTGCGCCGCTTGTACGGCTCGAGCCGCTCTGCGAGCTCTTCGCGCGAGAGTGACTGCCCGGTAAACGGGTCGATCACGACCTGGCCTTTGGGCAGGTTGACCTTGAGCATGAAGTGCCCGGGAAAGCACACGCCGCGCGCGTGCAGCCCCAGGCCCTGTGCCAGTTCCGTCCACAGCACCGCCAGCGAAATCTGGATACCGCGCCGGGTGCGCAGCACCACGTTGAGGTAGCTGTTGTCGGGGTCGCAATAGTCGTTGACGTTACCGCCGAAGCTCAGGTCGCGAAAGAAGAACTGGTTGAGCGCGCGCAGGCGTTGCAAAGGCGCCGCATCGGCCGGCAGGCGCCGCTTCAGGCGGGCCAGCAACTGGTCGACATCGCCCAACACCTGCTGCACGTCGAGATCGGGATATTCGTCCTGGGCCAGGCTGGCCGCCGCCTCGAGCAGTGGAAAGTGATCATCGCTTTGCACCAGTGCGCTGAAGTACTCCAGCGGCGTCGGAGCGGTGAATTTCAACAGCATGAGTTCTTTGTAATTGAGGCGCCCGCGCCCGTCAAGTTTCGGGCGCCGCGCGGCGCTCCTCAGCGCGTGGCAAACTGCCGCAGTTTCAGCCCGGCCGCCCACAGCGCTACAAAATAGATAGCGCCAGAGCCCACCAGCATGAGCGCCATCAATCCGGCGCGTTGCAGGGCCTGGGCACGCAGGGTCAGCCACGGGAAACTGCCGGCGGCCCACATCAGGAACACGGTAAGCAACGCGGTGGCCGCGAACACCTGCAGCAGGAAAACGCCCCAACCCGGCGCGGGTTTGTAGCTGCCGCGCTTGATGAGGCCGACCAGCAGGCAACCGGCGTTGATCAATGCGCCCAGCCCGATCGACAGCGCCAGCCCCGCATGCTTGAGCAGCGGCACCAGCGCGATGTTGAGCAACTGCGTGATGACCAGGACCATCACCGCGATGCGCACCGGGGTTCGCATGTCGCGGTTGGCGTAGAAGCCGGGCGCCAGCACCTTGATCGCCACCAGCCCCAGCAGCCCCGCACCGTAGCCGGCGAGTGCGATGGACACCTGCATCACGTCGAGTTCGCGGAAGGCGCCGTAGTGGAACAGCGTGGCCACCAGCGGCTTGGCGAACACCAGCAGCGCAATGGCCGAAGGCTCCGAAAGCAGCACCACCAGGCGCAGGCCCCAGTCCAGCATGGAGGAGTAGCGCGCGTCGTCGGACGCGGCCCGCGCCGCCGCCA
>JAQGMU010000276.1 GCA_028292195.1 Ramlibacter sp.
GCTCCGGCCTGGTGGCTTTCGCCGCCGCCACCGGCGTGATGCCGCTGGACATGCCGGAATCGGTGCTGGTGCGCTTCAAGGGCGAGATGCAGCCCGGCATCACGCTGCGCGACCTGGTGCACGCCATTCCCTACTACGCGATCAAGCAGGGCCTGCTGACCGTGGCCAAGGCCGGCAAAGTCAACGTCTTCTCCGGCAAGGTCCTCGAGATCGAGGGCCTGCCGAACCTGAAGGTGGAACAGGCCTTCGAACTGTCCGACGCCTCGGCCGAGCGCTCCGCCGCCGGCTGCACGGTGAAGCTGAACGAGGCACCGATCGCCGAGTACCTCACCAGCAACGTCGTGCTGATGAAGAACATGATCGCCCAGGGCTACGCCGACAAGCGTTCGCTGGAGCGCCGCATCAAGGCCGTCGAAGCCTGGCTGGCCGACCCGCAGCTGCTCGAAGGCGACCCGGACGCCGAGTACGCCGCCGTCATCGAGATCGACCTGGCCGACATCAAGGAGCCGCTGCTCTGCTGCCCCAACGACCCGGACGACGTCAAGCCGCTGTCGCAGGTGCAGAACACCAAGATCGACGAAGTGTTCATCGGCTCCTGCATGACCAACATCGGCCACTTCCGCGCCGCCTCCACGCTGCTGGAAGGAATGCGCGATATCCCGGTGAAGCTGTGGGTGGCGCCGCCGACGCGGATGGACGCCGAGCAGCTGACCCTGGAAGGCCATTACGCCAACTTCGGCGGCGCCGGCGCGCGCACCGAGATGCCCGGCTGCAGCCTGTGCATGGGCAACCAGGCGCAGGTGCGGGAAGGCGCCACCGTGGTGTCGACCTCCACCCGCAACTTCCCGAACCGCCTGGGCAAGAACACCAACGTGTTCCTGGCGTCGGCGGAGCTGGCGGCGATCGCCTCCAAGCTGGGCCGCATCCCGACGGTGGCCGAGTACCACGCCGACATGGGCGTGATCAACAAGGACGGGGACAAGGTCTACCGCTACCTGAATTTCGACCAGATCGAAGAGTACAGGCAGGCGGCGGCGGACGTGACGGTCTGAGCTCCCCGTGAGCGATGAAAACGGCCCTGCGGGGCCGTTTTTCCTTGGGTTACGCCTGCAACGACGGCGCCCCTTGCCCGGGCAAGCCCGGTAGCATGCCGCCAAGACCAACACCTAGGGCCGCGCCAGATGTTCCGCTCCTTCTTCCTCTCCCGCCGCTGGCTCGCCTGGTCCGTGCTCGGCACCCTGCTGATCCTGTACTCCACCTGGTACCGCGTGCAGCTGGACGTGCAGATCAACGACTGGTTCGGCAGCTTCTACGACCTGGTGCAGAAGGCGCTGGAGACCCGGGGCAGCATCAAGCCGCCGCAGTACTGGGCCCAGCTGACGCTGTTCCTGACCATCGCGATGAAGTACGTCACGGTGGCGGTGCTGCTGGACTTCTTCATCAAGCACTACGTGTTCCGCTGGCGCCAGGCGATGAACGACTACTACATGGCGAACTGGCAGCGGCTGCGGGTGATCGAGGGCGCGGCCCAGCGGGTGCAGGAGGACACGATGCGCTTCGCCCGCATCATGGAAGGCCTGGGGGTCGACCTGATGCGCAGCGTGATGACCCTGTTCGCCTTCCTGCCGATCCTGTGGGCGATGTCGGAGAAGATCAGCGAGCTGCCCTATCTCGGCGCCATCCCGCACTCGCTGGTGTGGGTCGCGCTGTTCTGGTCGATCTTCGGCACCGTGATCCTGGCCGTCACCGGCGTGCTGCTGCCGGGGCTGGAGTTCCAGAACCAGCGGGTGGAGGCGGCGTACCGCAAGGAGCTGGTGTACGGCGAGGACGACGCCGCGCGCGCCACCGAGCCCATCGCCACGGCGCTGTTCCAGCACGTGCGGCGCAACTACTTCCGCCTGTTCTTCCACTACCTCTACTTCGACGTGGTGAAGTGGTCCTACCTGCAGATCAGCGTGCTGGTGCCGCTGGTGGCGCTAGGTCCCACCGTGGTCGCCGGCGTCATCACGCTGGGCGTGATGCAGCAGGTCACCCGCGCCTTCGACAAGGTGACCGAGTCGTTCCAGTACCTGGTGCTGAGCTGGAGCACGATCATCGAGCTGATCTCGGTGTACAAGCGGCTGCGCGCGTTCGAGGCGCAGATCGATACGCCGGCTCCCGTGCCGGCGTGACGGTGGGGTGCCTGCGGCAACCCACCCTACGACACGGTGATCGCGGGGTCGTGCGGCCGTTCAACCGCGACGCCGGTGATCGCGGGGTCGTGCGGCCGTTCAACCACGACGCCGGTGATCGCGGGAATCGTGCGGCGGCTCAACCGCGACGCCGGTGATCGCGGGAATCGTGCGGCTTGTAGGGTGGGTTCGCGCAGCGACCCCACCGCTCAACGTGCCAACGCGCGCAACGCTTCGGCCGTCTGCGCATCCGCCGGAAAGAAGGTCTCCAGCGCCAGCTCCTGCAAGGTCACGTCCACCGGCGTGCCGAACACCGTCGTCGTGCTGATGAAGCTCAGCACCGCGCCGCTGGCGCTGCGAAAGCGCAAGGGCATCGCCACGCCAAGCAGCTCGCCCTCCAGCCGCGTGTCGTCGGCCCCCGGTGGCACCGGGTAGGCCTGCAGTTCCTCCTGCAAGGCCACCAGCGCGGGATCGCCGGTGGCCTGCACCTGCTGGCGCAGCCGCTCGAACAGGTGGTGCCGCCACTGCCCCAGGTTGACGATGTGCGGCGCCAGCCCGCGCGGGTGCAGGCTCAGGCGCAGCACGTTCACGCGGCCCTGCAGCAGCGCGGGATCGGCCCGCGCCAGCAGGTGCGGCACCATGGCGTTGTGGGCCAGCAGGTTCCAGTGGCGGTCGACCGCCAGCGCGGGGTAGGGCTCGTGGCTTTTCAGGATCAGCTGCACCGCCTCGCGGGCCACCTGCAGCTCCGGGTCGTCCAGCGATCGCTCCCTGTACATAGGCGCATAACCAGCCGCCACCAGCAGCGCATTGCGCTCGCGCAGCGGCACGTCCAGCCGTTCGGCCAGCCGCAGCACCATCTCGCGGCTCGGCGCCGAACGGCCGGTCTCGACGAAACTCAGGTGGCGGGTGGAAATCTCGGCCTCGCCGGCGAGGTCCAGCTGGCTCATGCGGCGGTGCTGGCGCCAGAAGCGCAGGTGCTCGCCGAAAGGCTTGCGCCGGACGGAATCCATTTGCTGCATGCCCGGCATGGTAGGGCAGGGCGGGCGATCGATCCATGACCTCCGACGTCATGGCAGGCTGCCCCATCGTCCTGCGGGGGCTTGCGCTTCTTGTATGCTGGTTGCCCCGCGGTGCCCTTGCGTCGCGGCCCGATTCCAGCCTCCAGGAGAACCAGCCCCCATGACCCGCGTTTTCAACTTCAGCCCCGGCCCCGCCACCCTGCCCGAACCGGTGCTGCGCCAGGCCGCCGGGGAAATGCTGGACTGGCACGGCTCCGGCATGTCGGTGATGGAGATGAGCCACCGCGGCAAGGAGTTCATCTCCATCCACGCCGAGGCCGAGGCCCTGCTGCGCGAGCTGATGGGCGTGCCCGCCAACTACAAGGTGCTGTTCATGCAGGGCGGCGCCATCGGCGAGAACGCCATCGTGCCGATGAACCTGATCAGCCGCGGCGGGAAAGCCGACTACGTCGTCACCGGCGAGTGGTCCAGGCGCTCGCAGAAGGAAGCCGCCCGCTTCGGCCAGGTCAACGTCGCGGCGGACACCGAAGCCGGCCACTTCACCCACATCCCGAAGCAAAAGGAGTGGAAACTGGACCCCGGCGCCGCCTACGTCCACATCTGTTCCAACGAGACCATAGGCGGCGTGCAGTTCCACTGGACGCCCGACACCGGGCGGGTCCCGCTGGTGGCCGACATGTCCTCGGACATCCTGTCGCGGCCCGTCGACGTGAGCAAGTACGGGCTGATCTACGCCGGTGCCCAGAAGAACATGGGCCCGTCGGGCCTGACCGTGGTGATCGTGCGCGAAGACCTGATGGGGCACGCGCTGCCGGTCACGCCCTCCGCCTTCAACTACCAGTTGCAGGCCGAAAACGATTCGATGTACAACACTCCGCCCACCTATGCCATCTACATCATGGGCCTGGTGCTGAAGCACTTCAAGGGCATGGGCGGCATGGCGGCGATCGAGGCGCACAACAAGGCCAAGGCCAGGCTGCTGTACGACTACCTCGATGGCAGCAGCTTCTACCGCAACCCGGTAGCCAAGGAGGACCGCTCGCTCATGAACGTGCCGTTCAAGCTGAAGGACGATGCCCTCGATGCGGATTTCCTGAAGGGCGCGCAGGCGCGCGGCATGATCCAGCTGAAGGGCCACCGCTCGGTCGGCGGCATGCGCGCTTCGATCTACAACGCGATGTCGCTCGAAGGTGTCCAGGCGCTGGTGCAGTACATGAAGGAGTTCGAGGCCCAACATGGCTAGCCGGCCGTTCGGGATCCTGGTGCTGAACCAGATCTCCCGCAGCGGCCTCGACCGGCTGCCGGCGGGCAGCTACGTGGTCGGCAAGGACGTCGCCGCGCCGGACGCCATCCTGGTCCGCTCGGCCGACATGCACGGCCTCACGCTTGCGCCCTCGGTGCTCGCGGTCGCCCGCGCCGGTGCCGGCACCAACAACATTCCCGTCAAGGCGCTCAGCGCGCGCGGCGTCCCGGTGTTCAACGCGCCGGGCGGCAACGCCAATGCGGTCAAGGAACTGGTGCTGGCCGGCATGCTGATGGCGGCGCGCAACCTGGCGCCGGCGCAGCGCTTCGTCGCCGGCCTCGACATCAAGCAAGCGAACCTCGACCAGGCGGTGGAGGAAGGCAAGAAGGCGTTCGCCGGCTTCGAGCTCGCCGGCCAGACGCTGGGCGTCATCGGCTTGGGCAAGGTCGGCTGCCTGGTGGCCGATGCCGCCATCAAGCTGGGCATGCAGGTGATGGGCTACGACCCCGACATCACCGTCGACGCGGCCTGGAGCCTGCCGGCGCAGGTGAAGAAGGCGGCCAGCGTCAACGACGTGCTGAAGAACTCGCAGTTCGTCAGCGTGCACGTGCCGCTGCTGGATGCGACCCGGCACCTGGTGAACGCGGTCAACCTGAAGCTGCTGCGACCCGAGGCGATCCTGCTTAATTTTTCGCGCGAGGGCGTGGTGGACGACGCCGCCGTGGTGCAGGCGCTGGCCGCGCGCCAGCTCGGTTGGTACGTGTGCGACTTCCCGCATGCCGGCATCCTGGCGAACCCGCACGTGATCGCCTTGCCGCACCTGGGCGCCTCCACCCGCGAGGCCGAGGACAACTGCGCCGCCATGGTGGCCGACCAGCTGCGCGAGTTCCTGGAGCAGGGCAACATCCGCAACGCGGTGAACTTCCCCCAGGTGGACATGGCGCGCGAGTCGCCGTGGCGGGTGGCGATCGCCAACGCCAACGTGCCGAACATGCTGGGCCAGATCTCCACCGCCATGGCGAACGCCGGCCTCAACATCCACAACATGGTCAACAAGTCGCGCGGCGACATGGCCTATACGCTGGTGGACGTGGACAGCGCGGTGAAGGACGACCTGCTGGACGCGCTGCGGGCCATAGCCGGCGTTCTCTCGGTCCGCTACCTGCCGTCCGCGTAGTCGGTGGGGTCGCTGCGCGAACCCACCCTACGGGGGGAGCAGTAGTCGGAAGGGGAGTAGGGTGGGTTGCCGAAGGCACCCCACCGCGGCAGCGCCAGCCCACACCCCGCAACAGGGCAATTCCGCTTTCGGCACAATGGGACGCAAACCAACAACACGAGGCCGAGAATGTCCCACGCTTTCGCCCACACCCTCAAGACCTTCAAGACCGGCAGCGGCCGGATGGGCAAGTTCTATTCCCTGCCGGCCCTCACGGAAGAGTTCCCCAAGATCAAGCGGCTGCCGGTGTCCATGCGCATCGTGCTGGAGTCGGTGCTGCGCAACTGCGACGGCCAGAAGGTCACGGCTGAGCACGTCCGGCAGATCGCCAACTGGTTTCCCAACGCCGACCGCAACGCTGAAATCCCCTTCACCGTCGCCCGGGTGGTGCTGCAGGACTTCACCGGGGTGCCGCTGCTGGCCGACCTGGCCGCCATGCGCAGCGCGGCCCAGCGCCTGGGCAAGGACGTCAACCGCATCGAGCCGCTGGTGCCGGTGGACCTGGTGGTCGACCACTCGGTGATGGTCGACTACTACGGCACCCGCGCAGCGCTGGACCTGAACATGGAACTGGAGTTCCAGCGCAACCGGGAGCGCTACCAGTTCATGAAGTGGGGCATGCAGGCCTTCGACACCTTCGGCGTCGTGCCGCCCGGCTTCGGCATCGTCCACCAGGTCAACCTGGAATTCCTGGCGCGCGGCATCCACGAAGGCAGTGACGGCGTCAGCTACTTCGACTCGCTGGTTGGAACCGACAGCCACACGACGATGATCAACGGCATCGGCGTGGTCGGCTGGGGCGTGGGCGGCATCGAGGGCGAGGCCGCCATGCTGGGCCAGCCGGTCTACTTCCTCACCCCCGACGTGGTCGGCTTCGAGCTCACCGGCAAGCTGCGCGAAGGCTGCACCGCCACCGACCTGGTGCTGACGGTCACCGAGCTCCTGCGCAAGCACAAGGTGGTGGGCAAGTTCGTCGAGTTCTACGGCGAGGGCACGCGCAGCCTGGCCGTGCCCGACCGCGCCACCATCGCCAACATGGCGCCGGAGTACGGCGCCACCATGGGCTTCTTCCCGGTGGACGAGCGCACCATCACCTACTTCGAGGGCACCGGCCGCAGCAAGGAGGAGATCAAGTCCTTCGAGGCCTACTTCCGGGCCCAGGGCATGTTCGGCGTGCCGGCCGCCGGCGAGATCGACTACACCACGGTGGTGAAGCTGGACCTGGGGCAGGTGACGCCCAGCCTGTCGGGCCCGAAGCGGCCGCAGGACCGCATCGAGATCGGCAAGGTCGCCAGCACCTTCCAGTCGCTGTTCTCGCAGCCGGTGACGGAGAACGGCTTCAACCAGGCCCCCGAGCTGCTGCTGACGCGCCACCTGGTGCAGCGGCCGGACCAGGAAACCGACAACCGCATCCCGGACAATCCCCCGCTGCCGCCGGGCGCGCCGCGCCACGCGGGGGAGATGGAGGCCAACAAGCCGACCCTGGCGGCGTCGCACGCGATGTCGATCCCGTTCGTGGAAACGGGGGGCGACATCACCATCGGCAACGGCGACATCCTGATCGCCGCCATCACCAGCTGCACCAACACGTCGAACCCCGGCGTGCTCCTGGCGGCCGGCCTGCTGGCCAAGAAGGCGGTGGAAAAAGGCCTGACGGTCAAGCCGCACATCAAGACTTCACTGGCGCCGGGCTCGCGCATGGTCACCGAGTACCTGACGCAGGCGGGCCTCATGCCCTACCTGGAAAAACTGGGCTTTGCCCTGGCCGGCTACGGCTGCACGACCTGCATCGGCAACTCCGGCGACCTGACGCCGGAGATCAACGAGGCGATCACCAAGAGCGACCTGGTGTGCGCGGCGGTTCTCTCGGGCAACCGCAACTTCGAGGCCCGCATCCACCCGAACCTGAAGGCCAACTTCCTGGCCAGCCCGCCGCTGGTGGTGGCCTATGCGATCGCCGGCACGGTGCTGACCGACCTGATGACCCAGCCGGTGGGCAAGGGCAAGGACGGCCAGGACGTCTGGCTGGGCGACATCTGGCCGTCCAGCGACGAGATCCACGCGCTGATGAAGTACGCCACGAACGGCAAGGCCTTCGTCGCCAACTACGCCAAGGTCAAGACCGAGCCCGGCGTGCTGTGGGAGCAGATCCACGGCGTGACCGGTGAAACCTACAGCTGGCCCACCAGCACCTACATCGCCGAGCCGCCGTTCTTCGAGGGCTTCAGCATGGAGCCGCCGGTGGCCGCGGCGAACGACGCCGAGCCGCTGGCGATCCGCGCTGCGCGCATCATGGCGATGTTCGGCGACTCGATCACCACCGACCACATCTCGCCGGCCGGTTCCATCAAGGACACCTCGCCGGCCGGCAAGTGGCTGCAGGAGCACGGGGTGCTGAAGCCCGACTTCAACAGCTACGGCGCGCGCCGCGGCAACCACGAGGTGATGATGCGCGGCACCTTCGCCAACGTGCGCATCAAGAACCTGATGATCCCGGCCAAGCCCGACGGCTCGCGCGAGGAAGGCGGCCTGACGCTGTACCGCGACGCCGACGGCAACGTGCAGAAGATGTTCATCTACGACGCGGCCATGAAGTACATCGCCGAGGGCCGGCCCACGGTGATCTTCGCCGGCGAGGAATACGGCACCGGCTCGTCGCGCGACTGGGCGGCCAAGGGCACGCAGCTGCTGGGCATCAAGGCGGTGGTGGCGCGCAGCTTCGAACGCATCCA
>JAQGMU010000326.1 GCA_028292195.1 Ramlibacter sp.
TCGTGCTCCTCGCCGGCGTCGAAGATGGTGACGATGTTCTGGTGCTGCAGGCGGCCGGCCGTCTCGGCCTCGCGGAAGAAACGCTGGCGGGCGTCGTCCAGCTCCTCGCCCTCGAACTCCTGCGCCAGCGCCATCGTCTTGATGGCCACCACGCGGCCGATCTTCGGGTCCTTGCCCAGGTAGACCACGCCCATCGCGCCCTTGCCCAGCTCCTTTTCGACCTGGTAGCGGCCCAGCATCGGCTTTTCGACCGCGCCGCCCTCCAGCAGCATCGTGCCGCCCGGGTGGCTGCCGCCGCCACCGAGGATCACCGTTTCGGACAGGTTCTTGGCCCGATTGAGCTTGGTCTGCAGGTCCTTGTACTTCGGGTTGAAGGCGGCCATGTGCTCGTACACCGCCTGGGCCTTGTTGAACTGGCGCTTGCGCTCGAAGTCCAGCGCCAGGTTGTACATGTTGGCGAGCACCTCGTCGTTCAGCGGCACGCGCTGGAAGCGGTCGAAGGCGGCGTCGAGCTGGCCCTGGCCCTGCAGCGCCAGGCCCATCATGCGGTTGGTTTCGGCCGACTCCTCGTCGGACTTGACCTTGCCGGCCTCGGTGACCAGGAAGCGCTTGGTGGTGAGGGCCAGGTGGCCAATCAGCAGCACCGTGGCCGGCAGCACCAGCTGCAGCCAGATCGAGGCGCCGGCAAGCAGGCCGAACTCGGTGGCCAGCAGGCCGATGAACAGCGCCGCGGTCAACATGCCTCCGGCGCCCGCCGACAGCCGCGGCAGCACCGCGATGATGTACGCGGCAACCAGCAGCAGCGCGGCGGCCATGGCCAGCTTGCCCCAGGCCGGCTGCACGATGAAGTGTTCGGACAGGATGCTGGAGGTGATGTGCCCCATCAACTCCACCGGCGCCAGGCCCGAATAGCCGGGCGCCGGGAAGGACATGCCCACCCCGGCCGCGGTCGGGCCGATGAGCACGATCTTGCCGGCATATTTGCTGGCCGGGATCTTCCCGCTCAGGACGTCGTAGAAGGAGTCGACGACGAAGGGGGACTTGCCGTCGCGCGGCTTGTAGAACTGCGGGAGCATGTGGGCGTAGTCGTCGGCCCGCACGTGCAGCTTGCCGACCTGCACGGATTCGCCGGGATTCAGCTTGATGTCCTCGGGACCCAGGTTGAGGCTCTTGGCCACCGCCAGCAGCGCCATGGAAGGCACGGCCCGGCCGTAATAGTTGATCAGCAGCGGTTCGGAGCGCACGGTGCCGTCGGCGTCGTTCCATTGGTTCAGGTGGCCGATGCCGGCCGCCGCATTGGCGATGACCTCGATCGGCTGCTGGGAGCTCACGCTCGGCTCGGAAAATCCGCTGGCATCGCTGAGGGTGGTCTTGAGCGCCGCGGCCGGCAGCGGCTTGTCCGGCTTGCCCTGCGGTTCGCCGAGCACGAAGACCGACGGCGTGAGCACGTTGCCGGCGCGGGCCATGCTGGCGCCCAGCTTGGCGTCGGTGTCCAGCGCCTCTTCGGCCTCGGCGATCACCTTGCCGGCCTCGCCGGCTTCCGCCGGCAGCACCTGCTTGATCTTGCGGATGTAGGCCAGGCCGCGGTCGGTCTGCGGCTCGAAGAAGAACACCGTGTTGACGATGATCTTGGCCTTGGCCGCGGCCAGCTTGTCGATCAACTGGGCGTGGACGTCGCGCGGCCAGGGCCAGCGGCCGATGTTGCCGATGCTCTGGTCGTCGATGGCGATGATCGCGATCTTGTCCGAGGGCAGGCGCGTGCTGCTGGTGCTGGCATAGTCGTAGTAGCGCCGGTCCAGCGTGCCGATGAAGTCGGTGGCGTAATGCAGGATCAGCACGGCCAGCACCACCAGCACACCGACGAACCAGTCCGTGCGCCAGAACTTCCCACGCTTTGAAGATGAGGATGTGCTCACTTGCCGCCCCTTGCCCGGAAACAACCCGGGCAGCCCGTTACTGCCAATAGCCACATTCCCGAACCACCACTGTGAGGGGCGCAGGACTCCTGTTGTTGACGGTAGCAGAGCGTCATGGGCCGGACAAGCAACTTTCGTATGAGGGGACTACGTTTTGTAGCATTTTCCGCAGCCAGCCCGTTTCGGGCATGAAAAAAGCCGGCGGCCCTGGCGGGCGGCCGGCTTTTCACGTGGTGCAGGGCGCTTAGAGCAGCGCCTTCAGCAGCTTGGCCATCTCGGACGGATTGCGCGTCACCGTGAAGCCGCACTCTTCCATGATGGCGAGCTTGGCATCGGCGGTGTCGGCGCCGCCGGAGATCAGCGCGCCGGCGTGGCCCATGCGCTTGCCGGGGGGCGCGGTGACGCCCGCGATGAAGCCGACGATCGGCTTCTTCATGTTGTCCTTGCACCAGCGCGCGGCTTCCGCCTCGTCCGGGCCGCCGATCTCGCCGATCATGATGACGGCGTCGGTGTCCGGGTCGTCGTTGAAGGCCTTCATCACGTCGATGTGCTTCAGGCCGTTGATCGGGTCGCCGCCGATGCCGACCGCGCTGGACTGGCCGAGGCCGATCTCGGTCAACTGCGCCACGGCTTCATATGTCAGCGTGCCGGAGCGCGAGACCACGCCGATGCGGCCCTTGCGGTGGATGTGGCCGGGCATGATGCCGATCTTGATTTCCTCGGGCGTGATCAGGCCGGGGCAGTTGGGGCCCAGCAGCAGCGTCT
>JAQGMU010000047.1 GCA_028292195.1 Ramlibacter sp.
TTCAATCCAGCTGCGCGCCGGAATCCTTGACGATCTTCGACCAGCGCACCAGGTCGTCCTTGACCAGGGCCGCCAGTTGCTCGGGCGTGCTGGGCGCGACTTCCACGCCCAGGCCGTTGAGCCGCTCCTTCATGTCGGGGGCATCCATCACCTTGAGGATCTCGCCGTGCAGCTTGGTGATGATTTCTTTCGGCGTTCCGGCGGGGACGAACAGGCCGTACCAGGCATTCGCATACAGGCCCGGAATGGTTTCGGCCAGGGTCGGCAGCTCGGGCGCGAGCTGCGTGCGCTTTTCGGTGCAGACGCCGATCGCGCGCAACTGCCCCGCTTTCACGAAGGGCAGCAGGCCGGCGATGCTGCCGAAGGCCATCTGGGCCTGGCCGCCGATCACGTCGGTGGCGGCCGCAGCGGCGCCGCGGTAGGGCACGTGCACGATGTCGATGCCGGCAGCGGTCTTCAGCATCTCGCCCAGCATGTGGTTGACGGTGCCGTTGCCGGCCGACGCGTAGTTGATCTTGCCGGGCTGCGCCTTGGCCAGCGCCACCAGTTCGCGCAGGTTCTTCACCGGCAGCGCCGGGTTGACGGCCAGCATGTAGGGTGCGACGCCCACCACCATCACCGGCTCGAAGTCCTTGACCGGGTCGAAGCCGGCCTTGCGGTACAGGAAGGGGTTGATGGTCTGCACGCTCTGCGCGTTCAGCAGCAGCGTGTAGCCGTCCTTCGGCTGGCGCGCCACGTAGCCGGTGCCCAGGTTGCCGCCGGCGCCCTGCCGGTTCTCCACGATCACCGGGCTGCCGAGCCGGTCGGCCAGCTTCTGCCCCAGCGCCCGGCCGATCACGTCGTTGGCGCCGCCCGGTGCCTGCGGCACCACGATCGTGATCAGCTTGGTCGGATAAGGCTCTGCCGCAAGGGCCAGGCCGCTCCAGAGGGTGGGCGCGGCCAGGGCCGCCGCACCCGCGAGTATGGTTCGTCGGTTCGTCGTCAAGGGCTTGTCTCCGGTTGGCTGCCGTGCCGTTTGCTTGTAGTATGCTTGTACGGACAAGCAACCAGCATACCATCCGATGCCCCGTCCAACAATCCGGAACCACCACCATGGCTGACACGGCCGTAGGGGTCGGCGCCGGCCGCTCCAAGCACAGCCTGCTGGCCGATGCCCTGTCGAGCGAAATCACGGGCGGCAAGTACAAGGTGGGCGACCTGCTGCCTTCGGAGCCGCAACTGAGCCAGCGCTTCGGCGTCAGCCGGCACACGGTGCGGGCGGCGCTGCGCACGCTGCACCAGCTGGGCCTGGTCAGCAGCCAGCAGGGCGTGGGCACGCAGGTGGACGAGACGCGGCTGGTCTCGCGCTACAGCCACTCCTTCAATTCGGCCGAGGACCTGCTGCAGTACGCCACCAGCACGCCGGTGCGCGTGCTCGATCGCGAGGAAGTCGTGGTCGACGCCGCGATGGCCGCGCAGTTCGGCTGCAAGGCGGGCGAGCACTGGTGGCGCGTCCGCACGGTGCGGCAGGACCCGTCGCGCCGCGCGGTGGTGGCCTATTCGGAGATCCACATCCCGCTGGCCTTCGGGGCGGTGCTGGCCGAAACCGCGAAAAGCCGGGAGCCGATCTTCGCCCTGATCGAGCGGCGCTTCAACGAAACCATCGTCGAGATCCAGCAGGACATCGCCTGCATCTCGCGGCTGAAGGCGGAGGAAGCGCGGCAGCTCGAAGTGCCGCCCAGGTCGCCCGGCATGGAGATCACGCGGCGCTACATCGGCCGCAAGGGCCGGGTGCTGGAGGTGGCGCGCTCCGTCCACCCCAGCGAAGTCTTCAAGTACTCGATGCGCGTCCAGCTGCGCCACGGAAACGAACCATGAACCTGCCCACCTACGAAACCATCCAGTCCCAGGCGCATGGTGCGCACGTGCTGCTCGCCACCCTGAACCGCCCGGCCGCCCTGAATGCGCTCAACACGCAGATGGCCCACGACCTGCTGGACCTGGCCACTCGCCTCACGGTCGATGCCGGCGCGGTGCGCTGCGTGGTCCTCACCGGGTCCGGCGAGAAGGCCTTCTGCTCCGGCGGCGACCTCAAGGAGCGCGATGGCATGACGCCGGCGGCCTGGCAGGCGCAGCACGAACTGTTCGAGCGGGCGTTCACCGCCCTGATGGAGTGCCCGGTGCCCATCATGGCGGCGCTGAACGGCCACGCTTACGGCGGCGGGCTGGAGATCGCGCTGGCCTGCGATTTCATCTTTGCCTCGCGCAGTGCCCGCTTCGCCCTGCCGGAAGTGCGCATCGGCATCAGGCCGGGCGGCTGCGGCACCCAGAACCTGGCCCGGGCCGTCGGCGAACGCCGCGCCAAGGAACTGGTGCTGACGGGCAAGCCCTTCTCGGCCGAGGAAGGCGTGGCCTGGGGTGCGTTCAACCGCGCCTGCGAGCCGGGCACGGTGCTGCCGGAGGCGCTGGCCAGCGCCACGGAGATTGCCGGCAACGCGCCGCTGTCGGTGCGGCAGGCCAAGAAGTCCATCCACTACGGACTGCAGATGGACCTGCTGACCGGCTACCGCTTCGAGATCGAGGCCTACAACCGGCTGGTCGACACCGAAGACCGGCGCGAAGGCGTGCGCGCCTTCAACGAAAAGCGCAAGCCGGCATTCCAGGGCCGCTGAGCCGCGTCCTGCCGTCGCGCTGGACTGCGCGCGATTCCGTCGCTACACTTGTACGCACAAGCAGACAGCCAACCCGAGGAGACATCTTTGCCAGTGAAATCCATGCAGGACAAGGTCGTGGTCGTGACCGGCAGCGGCCGCGGCATAGGGCGCGAGATCGCGCTGTTGATGGCCGAACACGGCGCCAAGGTGGTGGTCAACGACACCGGCGTTTCCGTCAGCGGCGACACGGAGAGCGCGAGTCCCGCCGACGAAGTGGTCGCCGAGATCCGCGCGCTCGGCGGCGAGGCGGTCGCCAGCCGCGACAGCGTGGCCGAATGGTCCAGCGCGAAGAAGATCGTGCAGGCCGCCATCGACACCTTCGGCCGCATCGATTGCGTCGTCAACAACGCCGGCATCCTGCGCGACAAGATCTTCCACCAGATGCCGCCCGAGGACTTCGACCTGGTGGTGCGCGTCCACCTGAACGGCAGCTTCTACGTCAGCCGCGCCGCCGCCGAACATTTCCGGGCGCAGAAGTCGGGCGCCTTTGTGCACATGACGTCCACCTCCGGCATCGTCGGCAACTTCGGCCAGTGCAACTACTCGGCGGCCAAGATGGGCATCCTGGGCCTGTCGAAGTCGATCGCGCTGGACATGCAGCGCTTCAACGTCCGCTCCAACTGCATTTCGCCCTTCGCCTTCAGCCGCATGGTGGGCTCCATTCCCGACACGCCGGACCAGAAGGAACGCGTCGACAAGATCAAGACCATGACGCCGGACAAGATCGCGCCCTTCGCCGTGTTCCTGGGCAGCGACGCCGCCCGCGAGGTGAACGGGCAGATCCTGGCCGTGCGCCGCAACGAGGTGTTCCTGATCGGCCATCCGCGGCCGATCCGCTCCATCCACCGCAGCGACGGCTGGACCCCGGAGACCATAGAAAACCACCTGGTGCCGGCGCTGCGCAATTCCTTCGCCCCGCTGGACCGCTCGCCCGAAGTCTTCTCCTGGGACCCGATCTGATGGCGCGCCCCGCTTCCGGCGCGCGCGAACCGGTGATCGTCGGCGTCGCCGAGCTGCCGCTGAAGGACGGCAAGGTGCTGACGCCGATGTCGCCGCTGCAGGTGCAGGCGCGCGCCGCGCACGCCGCGCTGAAGGAGTGCGGCATCCCGATGTCGGAAGTCGACGGGCTGCTCACCGCCGGCATGTGGGGCATGCCGGGCGCCGGCATGCTGCCCACCGTCACGCTGGGCGAATACCTGGGCATCCAGCCGCGCTTCATGGACGGCACCAACATCGGCGGCTCGGCCTTCGAGTCGCATGTAGGCCACGCCGCCACCGCCATCGCCGCCGGCCAGTGCGAGGTGGCGCTCATCACCTACGGCAGCGTGCAGAAGAGCGACCGCAGCCGCAACCTGGCCGGCCGCCCGGCCGGCCTCACCATGCAGTTCGAGGCGCCCTGGGGCCTGCCGACGCCGGTGGGCGGCTACGCCATCGCGGCCATGCGCCACATGCACGAATTCGGCACCACCTCCGAGCAGCTGGCCGAGGTCGCGGTCGCCACCCGCAAATGGGCCGGCCTGAACCCGGCCGCGATGTTCCGCGACCCGATCACGGTGGCCGACGTGCTGGCCAGCCCGATGATCAGCGACCCGCTGCACCTGCTGGACTCCTGCCTGGTCACCGACGGCGCCGGCGCCCTGGTGATGACCACCGCCGAACACGCGCGCGCGCTCGGCGTGAAGCCGGTCTACGTGCGCGGCCACGGCGAGTCGCAGACCCACTGGACGGTGGCCACCATGCCCGATGCGGCGCGGCTGCTGCCGGCCGAAGTGGCGGGCCGCAACGCGCTGGCGATGGCCGGCATAGGCCTCGACGCCATCGACGTGGTGGAGCTGTACGACTCTTTCACCATCACCGTGCTCCTGACGCTGGAGGCCCTGGGCTTCTGCCAGCGCGGCGAAGGCGGCCCCTTCGTGGCCGGCCAGCGCACGGCGCCGGGCGGCGCCTTCCCGATGAACACCAGCGGCGGCGGCCTGTCGTATTGCCACCCCGGCATGCTGGGCATCTTCCTGCTGATCGAGGCGGTGCGCCAGTTGCGCGGCGAATGCGGCGCGCGGCAGGTGCCCGGCGCCAAGGTGGCGCTGGTGCACGGCACCGGTGGCACGCTGTCCAGCGGTGCGACCTGCATCCTCGCCAACCACTGAGGCCACGCATGTACGACAAACCCCTGCCCATCGTCGACCCCGACACCGCGCCCTATTGGGCTGCGGCGCGCGAACACAAGCTGCTGGTGAAGCGCTGCGCCGACTGCGGCCGCGCCCATTTCTACCCGCGCGAGCTGTGCCCGCACTGCCACTCCGATGCCGTCAGCTGGCTGGAAGCCAAGGGCACCGGCAGCATCTACAGCTTCACCGTGGCGCGCCGGCCGGCCGGCCCGGCCTTCCAGGCCGATGCGCCCTATGTCGTCGCCATCGTGGACCTCGACGAAGGCGCCCGCATGATGACCAACATCGTCGGCTGCCCGCCCGAAAGCGTGCGCATCGGCCAGCGCGTGGCGGTTGCCTACGAAGACGTGACCCCCGAGATCTCGCTGCCGAAATTCCGGCTGGCGCAAGGAAACACCTGATGGACTTCACCCTCCCCGAGGAAGCCGTCGCCGTCGCCGACGCCATCGTCCGCTTCGTCGACCGCGAGATCGTCCCGCTGGAAGAAGCGAACCGCGCATTGCTGGCCAGCGAGCGCACCATCTTCACCGCCGAAGGCCGCTACACCGACGAAGTGCTGGCGCTGCGGCGCAAGGTGCGCATGCGCTCCGCCGAGCTCGGCTTCTACAACCTGTTCGCGCCGGCCGCGCTCGGCGGCGACGAACTCGGTGCGGTTGCCGCCAGCGCGATCTACGAAGCGCTGAACGAGCACATCGGGCCCGGCCGCCACCTGATCCACCCGGTGCTGCTGCCCTCGCCCTTCACCAATGGCCTGTCGCCGGTGCTGGCGCACCTGGACCCGGCCGTCTTCGACCGCTACCGCGGCGGTCTCGCATCGGGCGACAAGATGCTGTGCTTCGGCCTGAGCGAGCCGGGTGCCGGCTCCGACGTCTTCGCCATGAAGACCCGAGCCGTGCGCGACGGCGACGACTGGGTGATCACCGGCACCAAGCAGTGGATCAGCAACGCACCCTACGCCGACTACGCGATGATCTTCGCGGTGACCGACCCCGAGCAGGCGAAGGGCCGCAAGGGCGGCATCACCGGCTTCCTGGTCGACACCAGGGCGCCCGGCTTCCAGGTGCCGCGCGTGATCCAGGTCATGGGCCACCTGGGCGGCGACATCGGCTTCATCACGCTGGACGGCGTGCGGGTGCGCGACGACCACCGGCTCGGCGCCGAAGGCCGCGGCCTTGCGGTCGCCATCGGCGGCGTCAGCAAGGGCCGGGTCGGCATGGCGGCGCAGCTGCTGGGGCAGGCCAAGTGGGCGCTGAAGCAGGCGGTGGCCTATGCCGGGCAGCGCCAGACCTTCGGCCGCCCGATCGCCGAGCACCAGGCCATCCAGTTCATGCTGGCCGACTGCGCGCTCGACATCTACGCCAGCAAGAACATGATCCAGAACTGCGCCTGGCGCATCGACCAGGGCCTGCCGGTGGAAGCCGAGATCTCGATGGTGAAGGCGTACACCACCGAGATGTGCAACCGCGTGTTCGACCGCTGCATCCAGGTGCACGGCGGCATGGGCCTCACCAACGAGCTGCGGCTGGAGGAAGGCTACCGCTTCGCCCGCTCCATGCGCATCCCCGACGGCACCACCGAGATCCAGAAGCGCACCATCGCGCGCCGGCTGCTGAACGGGGAGCTCGCGCTGTGAAGCCGGCCCTGTCGGCAGACGCGCTGGCGGCGGCGGTCGCCTCCCTGGGCGCGCTGTTCGAGCCGTCTTCGGTGGCCGTGATCGGCGCCTCCGACGACCCCGCGCGGATCGGCGGCCGGCCGCTGCGCTATCTGCACCGCGGCGGCTTCGCCGGCGCTGTCTATCCGGTCAACCCGAACCGCGACACCGTGCAGGGCCTGAAGGCCTACCCGGACGTCACGTCCATTCCCTTCCCGGTAGACCTGGCCATCATCGCCCTGCC
>JAQGMU010000369.1 GCA_028292195.1 Ramlibacter sp.
CCACCGAGTCGGCCCGGGTGGTGTTCGAGCCATCGGAAGAGATCGAGGCGCGGATCCGCCGCGCCGTCCGCAACGCCGGCTACGAGCCACGTGCCGCTGAAGAGGCCATGGCCGGGGAGCTGTCGCCCTGGGCCGGCTTCGGCCCGGTGGCGGCCGGCCTGCTGCTGTCGCTGCCGCTGCTGCTGCCCATGCTGGGCGAGTTGCTGGGCCGGCACTGGATGTTGCCCGCCTGGCTGCAGTTCGTGCTGGCGACGCCCGTGCAGTTCGTGCTGGGCGCGCGCTTCTACCGGGCGGGCTGGCACGCGCTGAAGGCCGGCAGCGGCAACATGGACCTGCTGGTGGCGATCGGCACCACGGCCGGGTGGGCGCTGTCGGTCTGGCTGTGGCTGGCGCAGGGCGAAAGCCACCTGTACTTCGAGGCTTCGGCGGTGGTGATCACGCTGGTGATGCTGGGCAAGTGGCTGGAAACGCGGGCCAAGCAGCAGACGACGGCGGCCATCCGGGCGCTGCAGTCCCTGCGGCCGGAAACGGCCCACGTGCTGCTGCGCACCGGCGGCGAAGCCGATGTGCCGCTGGCCGAGGTGCTGGCCGGCGACCGGCTGGTGGTGCGTCCAGGCGAGCGCATTCCGGCCGACGGCGTGGTGGAACAGGGCGTGACCCAGGTGGATGAATCCATGCTGACCGGCGAGCCGCTGCCGGTGGCCAAGGACCTCGGCGCACGGCTCACCGGCGGCAGCATCAACGGCGAAGGCCGCGTGCTGATGCTGGCGACGGCGGTCGGCAGCGAGAGCGTGCTGGCCCGGATCATCCGGCTGGTGGAGGACGCGCAGGCAACCAAGGCGCCGATCCAGCGGATGGTGGACCAGGTGTCGGCGGTGTTCGTGCCGGTGGTGCTGGCCATCGCGCTCGTCACGCTGGGCGGCTGGCTGCTGGTCGGGGCCGGGATCGAGACCGCGCTGATCCATTCGGTGGCGGTGCTGGTGATTGCCTGCCCCTGCGCGCTGGGGCTGGCGACGCCGGCGGCGATCATGGCCGGCACCGGCGTTGCGGCGCGGCAGGGCATCCTGATCAAGGACGCGCAGGCGCTGGAGCTCGCCCACAAGGTCGACACCGTGGCCTTCGACAAGACCGGCACGCTGACGGTGGGTCGGCCGCGGCTGGTGGCCTTCGTTGCCGCGCCGCACGCTGATGCCGACGCCCAGTTGGCGGCGGCGGCCAGCCTGCAAAGCGGCAGCGAACATCCGCTGGCGCGCGCGGTGGTGGCTGCGGCGCGTGAGCGCGGCTGGGTGGTGGTCGCACCCGACGGCGTGCGCGCCGTGCCGGGACGCGGCACCGAAGGCGAAGTCGGCGGCCGCAGCTACCTGGTCGCCAGCCTGCGCTGGCTGCAGGAACTGGGCGTGCCGCTGGCGCCGCTGCAGGACGACGTGAACCGCCTGCAGGGCGAAGGCGCCACCTTGTCGGCGCTGGTGGAGCGCGTGAGCGGCGGCCTGGCACTGCGCGCGCTGCTGGCCTTTGCCGACGAACCCAAGCCTGGCGCCGCCGAAGCGTTGGCGGCGCTGCGCGGGCGTGGCCTGCGGCTGGTGATGATCTCGGGCGACAACCGCGCCGCGGCGTTGGCCATGGCGCGCCGCCTCGGCCTGAAGGAAGACGAAGTCCGGGCCGAGGTGCTGCCCGGCGACAAGGCTGCGCAGGTCGCTGCGCTGCGCGCGGGCGGCCACGTGGTGGCGATGGTGGGAGATGGCGTCAACGACGCGCCGGCCCTGGCCGCGGCCGATGTCGGCATCGCGATGGGCACCGGCACCGACGTGGCGATGCATGCGGCCGGCATCACCTTGATGCGCGGCGACGTCGGCCTGGTGGCCGGCGCGCTGGAGATCTCGCACCGCACGGTGCGCAAGATCCGGCAGAACCTGTTCTGGGCGTTCGCGTACAACGTCGCCGGGATTCCGCTGGCTGCCCTTGGCTACCTGAGCCCGGTGGTGGCGGGGGCGGCGATGGCCTTGTCGAGCGTGAGCGTGTTGACGAATGCGCTGTTGTTGAAGCGCTGGCGGATGCGGTGATGCCGGCGGTGGGGTCGCTGCGCGAACCCACCCTACGAAGGTCATGCGTCCGTAGCGTCCGTAGGGTGGGTTGCCGAAGGCACCCCACCGACGGCGGTCAGTTTTTCAGCGTCGGGTAGTCCGTATACCCCTTGGACCCACCGCCATAGAACGTCGTCTTGTCCGGCTCGTTCCACGGCCCGTTGACGCGCAGGCGCTCCACCAGGTCGGGGTTCGCGATGTAGGGCCGCCCGAACGCCACCAGGTCCGCGCCCTCGGCCACGAGCGCATGTTCGGCCAGCGGCTTGTCGTAGCCGTTGTTCACCATCCACGCGCCCTTGGCGCCGGCAGTGCGCCAGGCCTTGCGCAAGGCTTCGTAGTCGAACGGACGGCCTTCCACCTCGCGCGGGCCGCCGGTGGAGCCTTCGATCAGGTGCAGGTAGGCCAGGCCCAGCGGGGCGAGCTGGCGCACCACGTATTCGAACAGCACCTGCGCACCGGCGTCGACGATGTCGTTGGCCGGCGTCACCGGGGACAGCCGCAGGCCGACGCGCTGGCCGCCCACTTCGCTGACCACCGCGCGCATCACTTCCAGCAGCAGGCGTGCGCGGTTCTCGATGGAGCCGCCGTAGTCGTCGCGCCGCTGGTTGGCGCCGGTCTTCAGGAACTGGTCCAGCAGGTAGCCGTTGGCGCCGTGCACCTCGACCCCGTCGAAGCCGGCGGTGGTGATGGCGTTGCGGGCGGCATGGCGAAAGTCATGCACGATGCCGGGCAGCTCGCTGGCGTCGAGTGCGCGCGGCTCGGAGGTGGGCACGAAGCTGCCGACGCCGTCCTTGATCAGGTAGGTCTTGGTCCTGGCCGTGATCGCCGAGGGCGCCACCGGCTTCTGGCCATCCGGCTGCAGGTCCACGTGCGATACGCGGCCCACGTGCCATAGCTGCACGAAGATGCGGCCGGCCCTGGCGTGCACGGCATCGGTGACGCGCTTCCACGCGGACAGCTGGTCGCTGCCATAGAGGCCGGGCACGTCGGCGTAGCCCTGGCCCTGGTGGGTGATGGCCGTGGCTTCGGTGATCAACAGGCCGGCCGTGGCGCGTTGCGCGTAGTAGTCCGCCATCAGCGGGGTCGGGACGGCATTGGGCGCGCGGTTGCGCGTCAGCGGCGCCATCACGACGCGATTGGGCAGGTGCAGGGCGCCGACCTGCACGGGGTCGAAAAGGGACTTCATTGCTGGCGTTCCTTACTGCAGGCCTTCGACCTTCAGCGCTTCCTGCACCGCCGGACGGGCACCCACGCGCTCCATGAAGGCGGTGACGTTGGGCAGGCCGGACAGGTCGATGTTCATCGGCTTGGTCCAGCGTGACACGGTGTACAGGTAGCCGTCGGCCACGCTGAAGTGCTCGCCCATCAGGTACTGCTTGCCGGCCAGGTCCTTGTCGACGAATTGCAGGCGGCTCACGATGCGGTCGCGATAGAGCTTCTTGCCTTCTTCCGGCATGTTGGGCATGAACAGCGGCGAGAAGCTCTTGTGGACCTCGGTGCCGATGAAGGTCAGCCATTCCTGCAGCCGATAGCGGGGCAGGGTGCCGTTGGCCGGAGCGAGGTTCCTGGTCGGCACCTGGTCGGCGATGTACTGCACGATGGCCGGGCCTTCGCGCAGCCGCGTGCCGTCGTCCAGTTCCAGCATCGGCACGTAGCCGAGGGGATTGATGCCGTAGTAGTCGGTGCCGTCCTGCAGCTTGTGCGACTTGGTCGAGGCGAGCACCGGCTCGAAGGCGAGGCCGGCTTCGCGCAGGGCGATGTGGGGAGACAGCGAGCACGCGCCGGGGGAGTAGTAAAGCTTCATCTTGTTTCCGTGTTGTAGACCGTGAACAAATCGATGCTAGTCCCCGCGCGAAGTTCCTGCTTGGTGCGGGGCATGTCAAGCGTCATGACAATAGGCGGATGGGACGAATTCTGAAATGGCTG
The DNA here is from genome assembly GCA_028292195.1 of Ramlibacter sp. Classification (GTDB taxonomy): domain Bacteria; phylum Pseudomonadota; class Gammaproteobacteria; order Burkholderiales; family Burkholderiaceae_C; genus Ramlibacter. Next base: position 4,008 of record JAQGMU010000369.1, read on the forward strand.
GCGCTCGCGCTGGCAGTCTTCGCGCTGCTGCTGGTGGCCGTCGCGATGGCGCTGCAGCACTGGCTGCGCACCGATGACTTCCGCTCGCGCGTGGAAAAGGAGGCGACTGCCGCGCTCGGCGTACCGGTCAGGCTGGGCCGCCTGTCGATCGACCTGTGGCCGCTGCCGGCGGTGGCGGTGGACCAGGTGCGCCTGCAGACCCAGCCGCCCTTGACCGTCGAGCGGGTCGAGGCGCGTCCGGTGTGGACCGGCTTGCTGGCGGGCCGGCTCGAAGTGTCGACCCTGGTGGTGCGCAAGGCGGTGCTGCCGCAAACCGCCATCGCTGCATTGGGCGCAGCCATGCAGAAACGAGGCAAGCAAGCTGCTGCGCGCAAGCAGGCGACCGCGCCGGGGGCGCCCATCGTCTGGCCGCGCAACATGGTGCTGGACGACATTACCTGGATCGACGAGAAGGGCCAGCGCATCACCGTGGATGCGAAGGCCGGCTTCGGCGGCGACGGGCTGCTGGACGACGCATCGTTCAAGGTGGTGGCCGGCCGCTTCGTCGGCACCCAGGGCCAGGTGAAGCGTGAGCGCGAGCAGTGGCCGCTGCGGGTGGACATCGGCGGTGGCCGGATCACCGGCAAGCTGCAGCTGCAACCCGGCAAGGCCGCGGGCATGCAGGTTCTGAACGGCCAGCTGGCCACCGAGAACGTGGAGGTGAGCGCGCTTACGGCGCCCAGCAAATCGCTCACCGGCAAGCTGCAGGCGCAGACCACGCTGCGCTCGGAATTCCGCGAGCCCGGCCAGGTGATGGACATGCTGACGACGCAGACCCACTTCACGGTGCGCGACGCGCTGGTGCAGGGCATCGACCTGGCGCGCGCGGTGGAGACGGTGGGCCTGAGCCGCGGCGGCAACACGCGCCTGAGCGCGCTGGCGGGGCAAGTGGCGACGCAGGGCAAGGCGGTGCAACTGACCAATCTCGTGGCCAGTTCGGGCGGCATGTCGGCCACCGGCAATGTGGCTATCGCGCCCAATCGCAGCCTCAGCGGCCGGGTGGTGGTGGACCTGTCCAGCAGCCGCGGCGCCATCGGCGTGCCGCTGGCGGTGGGCGGCACGGTGGACGAGCCGAGCGTGATGA
>JAQGMU010000400.1 GCA_028292195.1 Ramlibacter sp.
GGTCCTTGCGGCGCGCTGCGAACTCCGGCAAGAAGGCCGCGTCGTCCGCATCCGTCGCGCTGTAGTGCAGGTGCATCGCGGCCAGCGGCTTCAGCGCATTCACCATCGCCATCGCGGGCGTCACGCCGACGCCGGCGGCAAAGAACATGTCGGTGCGACGCCCCCCCGAGCCGAGGGTGGAGCCACCGGGCACGGAGACATCGAGCGGGCGCGGGCCGGCTGCGGCATCCAGCAGCCAGGGCGTCAATTGCCCGCCGGGGGTGCGCCGGATGCCCAGCGTGAGCTGCCCGGCCGCCAGGTCCTGGGACACCACGGTGTAGGTCCGCTCGATGACGCCCTGCCCCGTGACCGCCCGCAGCACGACGTGCTGGCCCGGCAAGGCGCCCGGATAGCCGACGCCGTCCGCAAGCGAAATGTCGACCCGGAAGATCAGCCGCTCCTGGCCCTCGAGGTCACGCGCCTTGGTGATCGGCCGGGCCACCGCCGTGGCGGCAAACCACGCGACCTGGCCCAGCGTCTCGCGGATGGCGGGGAGGCAACTGCCGCACTGGACTCCGCAGCCGAGCGTGGCGCCCAGGGATTCGACACTCGCGTCCCTGTCGCCGGCGACGGCTTCGTCCAGCTCGGCGAAGGTGACGCCCGCGCACATGCAGGCCACGCCCTGCCGGGAGCAGGCGGGCGGCGTGGAATTGCCGGCAGCGGCGCGCGGGTTCACGGCAGCGCGTGGTCAGGACAGCCCGATGGACAGGCCCTTCAGGACGCCTGATCGGCCAGCGGGTAGAGCTCGGCGTTCTCGCGGGCGATGCGTTTGGTCAGCGCGGCGAACACCGCCTGCGTCTCGCTCGCGAAGCCGGCCGGGTCGTTGCGGATCGCCGAAACCTGCCACTTGTCGTTGTAGATGCCGAAGACCTTGCCCAGGCCGCCCATCTCGTCCATGAATTGCTTGGCGAGTCCCTTGGCGTCCGAGTCCTTGCGCTCCATGAGACGCGGATACAGTGCCTGGTCTTCCATGGCGAGGTGGAAGTTCAGCTTGCCGGCCAGGTTGGACAACAGCTTGCGCAGGGCGGCCGGGTCGGCTTTCCCCTTCAGCTGGACCGTCATCTCCTTGGCGATCAGCAGGATTTCGTTGTGCTGGGTACGGAATTTGTCGGTGAAGCTCATGGGGTCCCCGCTCTCGGTGAAATGGAAACCAACTGTAACTAGTGCGTTACTTTGATTCAGATTAGGGTAATCACTAGTCCGTAACTTTTAACCGTGAAGTAGTCGACGCGAGCGCCCGGAATCGGTGCGGAGGCCTCAAGCTGGGGCGGCCAGGAATGACGCAACGCACGGGGTGGGACAATTCGCTGCTCCCTGCCTGGCTCCGAGCGTCGGAGCCCGCGGCGCGGCCAAATACGAGAAGCACCCTGGCATGTCTTTCCTGAAGCAAGTACTCCGGTCTACATTCGCGGCCTCCCGCGAACAAGCGAGCACCCCGCCCGCGAAAACCGATGCGGCACCGGACACGCCGCCGGCCTGGCGGCTGCTCGGTGCGGAAACGGGCGTGCAGGATCTGCAGTACGGCGACATCGCGCGCCCCGGGGTCCAGAAGCTGTTCAAGCGCAAGCCCCGCCGCCTCCTGGACATCGGCTGCGCTTCGGGCGCCGTCGGCGCGGGGCTGAAGCAGTCCAACGCCGGTCTCTGGGTCTGGGGCTGTGAACTGAATCCGCAGGCGGCGGAAGTGGCCGGCACCCGGCTGGACCACGTCACGACGGTCCCGCGCGCCCAATGGAGCGCCGAAGACATCGCCCTGGTGAACTCGGTCGACACGGTGCTGCTGCTCGACGTGCTGGAGCACATGTACAACCCGTGGGCCGAGCTGGAGTTCCTGGCGCAGCAGCTGCCGGCCGACGCGCAGGTGATCGTGAGCCTGCCGAACATCGGCCACATCTCCGTGCTGGAAGGGCTCTCCAAGGGTTCGTTTACCTACCACGCGACCGGGATCCTGGACGTCACGCACGTGCGCTTCTTCACCCATGACGAAATGCGGGCCATGTTCGAGCAGACCGGCTTCCGCATCGACGCCACCTGGGTCCTGAGCTCTTCGCCCAACGTCCACATCAAGCGCTTTCCGGCGCAGGTCGCGGCGGGCAAGCTGGTGCTGACCGTCGACAGCGCGGAGGAATGGAGCCGACTCAATGCCATCCAGTTCGGCTTTCGCTTGAGCCGCAAGCCGCCTGCGAAACGCAAGTGAGCGGTCCGCGGCAGAGTGCGAGAGCTGCCCGGCAGGGGTGGGATAATTCCGCGGTCTCCGCCTGACTCCCCACCATGACCACCAGCATCCGACAAGCCGACCTCGTCGAATCCATCGCGGCCGCGCTGCAGTACATCAGCTACTACCACCCCGCCGACTACATCGCCCACCTGGCCCGCGCCTACGAGCGCGAGCAGAGCCCCGCGGCCAAGGACGCCATTGCGCAGATCCTGACCAACAGCAAGATGAGCGCCACGGGCCATCGCCCGATCTGCCAGGACACCGGCATCGTCAACGTGTTCCTCAAGGTGGGCATGGACGTGCGCTGGGGCGGCTTCACCGGCAGCCTGGACGACGCCATCAACGAAGGCGTGCGCCGCGGCTACAACCACCCGGACAACACGCTGCGCGCCTCGGTCGTGGCCGATCCGCAGTTCGACCGCAAGAACACCAAGGACAACACGCCGGCCGTGATCGTCACCGAGATCGTGCCCGGCAACACCGTCGAAGTGACGGTCGCGGCCAAGGGCGGCGGCAGCGAGAACAAGAGCAAGCTGGTGATGCTGAATCCGGGCGACAGCGTGGTCGACTGGGTGCTCAAGACCGTGCCCACCATGGGCGCTGGCTGGTGCCCGCCGGGCATGCTGGGCATCGGCATCGGCGGCACGGCCGAGAAAGCCGCCCTGCTCGCCAAGGAAAGCCTGATGGACGATCTCGACATGCACGAGTTGCAGGCCAAAAAGGCATCGGGCGCCGAGCTGACCAAGGTCGAGGCGCTGCGCATCGAGCTGTACGAGAAGGTCAACGCGCTGGGCATCGGCGCGCAGGGCTTGGGCGGGCTCGCCACCGTGCTCGACATCAAGATCAAGATGTACCCGACGC
>JAQGMU010000424.1 GCA_028292195.1 Ramlibacter sp.
GGCGGTCGTTGCCTTCAAGCAGCAGATGACGCACCAGCCGATCGACATCGTCCACCTGATCTACCGCGACAAGCCCTACGAGCTCGACTCGAAAGACTACGAGTTTTCCCGCGCCATGGTCGAAGAGCACTGGGAGGCCGGCGCGCGCGACATGCGCAACACCATCGCGCATCCCGAGTGGCTGCAAAGCGCCACCCAGGACGGCGTCACGACCTTCGACCTGACCGAACCCGGACCCGGCAAGGTGCGGCGGCCCGGCCCGAGCACGGAGCCCAGTCCATGAAGCGCGAAGCGCACACCCCAAGGAGTTTTCCATGCAATTGAAGGACAAGATCGCTTTCATCACCGGCTCGGCCAGCGGCATCGGCAAGGAGATCGCCGTCATGTACGCCCGGGAAGGCGCCAGCATCGTCATCGCCGACCTGAACAAGCAGGCGGCCGATGCGACCGCGGCGGAACTGGCGGCCACCGGCGCCAAGGCCATCGGCGTGGCGGTGGACGTCACCGACGAGGACCAGGTCAATGCGGCGGTCGAACAGGCCGTGGCCGCGTTCGGCGGCATCGACATCCTGGTCAGCAACGCCGGCATCCAGATCGTGCACCCGGTCGAGGAGTTCACCTTTGCCGACTGGAAGAAGATGCTCGCCATCCACCTGGACGGCGCCTTCCTCACCACCCGGGCCTGCCTGAAGCACATGTATGCGCAAGGCCGCGGCGGCACCGTGATCTACATGGGCTCGGTGCACTCGAAGGAGGCCTCGCTGCTGAAGGCGCCGTACGTGACCGCCAAGCACGGGCTGATCGGCCTGTGCAAGACCGTGGCCAAGGAGGGCGCGAAGCACAACGTGCGCGCCAACGTGATCTGCCCGGGCTTCGTGCGCACCCCGCTGGTGGAAAAGCAGATCCCCGAACAGGCGAAGACCCTGGGCATCACCGAAGACGAGGTGATCCGCAACGTCATGCTGAAGGAAACCGTGGACGGCCAGTTCACCACCACCGATGACGTCGCCCGCGTCGCGCTGCTGTTCGCCGCCTTTCCCACCAATGCGCTCACCGGCCAGTCGCTGGTGGTCAGCCACGGCTGGTTCATGCAATAACCGGCAGGCCGCCACGCCCAGGAGAATTAGGAATGCCCGACAAAACGCCAGTGCAAGACGTCGCCCTCAGCGACAACACCGCCGCCCACCGCTTCGAACTGCGGGTGGCCGGCATCGTGGCCGCCTATGCCGAATACAACACGCTGGAGGGTGCCCTGCTCTTCACCCACACCGAGGTGCTGCCGGAATTCGAGGGCGCGGGCCACGGCTCACGGCTGGCGCGCTATGCGCTGGATGCGGTGCGCAGCCGCGGGCTGCGGGCGATTCCGGTGTGCCCGTTCATCGCCGCCTACATCCGCAAGCATGCCGAGTACCAGGACCTGGTGGCCGAGGAGCACCGGCTAGCGTTCAAGATCTGAAAAGGGCAGTCGGCGTCATACCAGCTGCGCGGCCACTCCGCGCCGAGGCGCCGGATCGACCGGCGATGCATACCCCACGCGGGCCCACATCTGGACGGTGCTGGCCGGCTGGCTGGCGCCCAGGAGCCGCCGAACGCTGGCATGGGGATTCGCCTGTTCGGGATACTCCTGCAAGGCCTGTTGCAAGGGCTGCATGGCCAGGCCATGGGCCGTGGCGGCAAGTTGCACCCGGGCATAGGCGCGCCCCGCGTTCACCTGGGTCGAACGGTCATTGGCTTCGGTCACCATCCACAGGAAACCCGGCGTCGACTCCAGCTTCTTGCCGAAGTCCTTGACCTGGCTGGTGGTGGCGTAGTCGTCCGGGGCGGGCGCCTTGCTTCGGTCGAAGAGTCCCACGCGCGTCATCAGCACCACCATCGGGTCCAGCAGGTACAGGCCATCGCGGTGCTGCTCGATCTCCGCAGCGCCGACCCGCAGCACCTTGAAGGACTCCAGCATCGCGCGCGGCGTCGTCAATTCGATCCGCCAGGCTTCGGCGGCGATCGCGCGATGTTGCGCCAGCAGGTCCGGCTGGTCCTTGCCCACGAACCCCAGGCGCAGGGGGCTGGGCTTGACGGCCTCGGCCATGGCCTGCCACGCGTCCGCCGGCACCGCGCGCCCGAGGTCGTAGGGATTGCGGTTGGTGTGGCGCGCGAGGATCTGCGCGAACAGCGGGTCCTTCCTGACGGCGCCGTCGGGCACGAGCCGGACGCGCGCCACGGGCCGCTGGTCGATGGCATCCGGCCCGAACGTGCCCTCGGGAAACAGCTCGATGTCGGCGCGCAGGCCGCGCTCGCGTGCGGCGATGTCGAGGAGCTCCAGGAAGGTCCCATGGCTCATCATGATCTGGCGGGAGAAGGGATCCGTCTGCGGCAGCAGTCGCCCGAGATCGCACCGCAGCAGGATCTCGTTGGGCGTGGCCAGGTCCACCAGCCACGACTGCAGATTGTGGGAGTGCGGGGCCAGGATTGCGTAGCCCAGGATCCAGCGGCGGACGTCGGGCTCATCGCCCGGCCCCTTCCACGGCGCGATGGCGGCAGCGGGCATCCGCTGGCTGCAGCCTGCCATGGTCGCCGCGCCGGCCACGATCAAGCCGCCGCCCACGAGGCGAATGAAACCGCGCCTGCCTTGTTCCATGGCTACTCCCCTTTGTTCCCGAGCTTGTTCAGCTTGGCGATCCACAGCTGCGTTTCCGCGGCCGTGGAGCTTCCCACCGACCCGATCAAGGTTTCGTGGACCGGCGAGATGCCGACCATGCCCAGGATGTTGCGCTCCAGCGATTTGACACTGTGCGCGCGGAAATACCAACGGTAGACGAGGGCCGGCATGCCCATCGTCACGACGACCCGGGCCGAGCGGCCCTTGAGGGCCGCTTTCGGAAACTCCTTGCTGCCCTTCTCCTGCACCAGGGCGAAACCAGGTTTGGCCACCTGCTCGAGGAAGCCCTTCAGCAGGGCCGGCATGTCTCCCAGCCATAGCGGAAAGAACAGCACGATGTGCCGGGCCCAGCCGATATCGTCCTGGGCCCGTTGCAGGCCGGCGGGCAGCGCCCCGTCCTGCCATTCCTGCTGGCTGCGCAACAGCGGGAAATCGAGTTCGGCCACGTTCACCGTCCGCACCGCGTGGCCGGCATCCTGGGCGCCCGCCGCGTACGACGCCGCAAGTGCATGGCACAAGTGCGGCTCCTTGCGATCAGGGTGTCCCTGGATCAGGAGAATGCGTTTGGTAGTCATGTTCAACCTTGGTGAAACTGCCGGCCAGCTTGCGCAGCTCGCTGAACCACAGCACGGCGCTTCCCATGGCCGCGCATACGAGCCACTGGGCTGGGGTCAAAGGGACGGTGCCGAAGGCGATGTTCAGCACCGGGACGTGGACCACGGCGACCTGCAGCAATCCGGACAAGGCCACCGCGCCCCAGAGCCAGGCGTTGGTGAACGGCTGGCTGAAGGCGCTGGCGCTTTCCGAGCGGGCATTGAAGCAGTTGAAGAGGCTGGCGAACACCAGCACCGTGAAGCCCGCGGTCCGCGCATTGGCGACGTCGCGGTCCCCCTCGATCAAGCCGCCGGGCAGGTACATGTCGACGGTCACCAAGGTGGCGATGGCCACCACCAGGCCGAGCTGCAGCACGCCCCTCCACATCGCGGCGTCGATCAATCGCTCGGAGCGCGGGCGCGGCTTGCGCAACATCACGTCGTCCGCGACCGGGTCGAAGCCCAAAGCCAGGGCGGGCCAGGAGTCGGTGACCAGGTTGAGCCAGAGAATCTGCGTCGCCAGCAGCGGCAGCACCAGGGCTCCGCCAGGCGTCGTCAGGCCGATCACGCCGGCGCCCACGACGCCGAGGAAGACCGTCAGGACCTCGCCCATGTTGGAGGACAGCAGGTAGCTCAGGAATTTGCGGATGTTGTCGAAGGTCCCCCGGCCCTCGCGCACCGCCTCGACGAGGGTGGCGAAGTTGTCGTCGGCGAGGATCATGCGTG
>JAQGMU010000427.1 GCA_028292195.1 Ramlibacter sp.
ATCCTGGCGACTGTTCCCACGGTCCCGCCCTGCACGAAGGCCATGCTCCTCTCGACCGTGTTCGGCAGCCGGAAAGCCTCGAAGCTCACAGTGGTGCCGTTCACGCTCTGCGGCTTGCAGATCCGCACGTCGCCGCCTTCGGGCTCGACCTCGATGCCGGGGTGGCCGGGTAGCCCGCATTGCGACGCATACGCCGCGGTGACCTTGACCATGGCCGGTTTGCGCTCGATCTTCCCCGACTTCACCTCGAAACCTTGGCCCGCCCCGGAATCCATGAACGGCCGCACCCCGCAGACGACGTCGATCACGTCCTCGCGCTGGAGCACCGGTCCGGGCCCGGGCAAGGACAGGATGTATGGCGCCTTGGAACTGGCGCTGTCCGTGGCCACCTCGACCACCAGCGTCGCCAGGTCGCACTGCGTGACGTACTGGCGGGTCGGCGAAGGCAGCTCGCCGCAGGGCAGCGCCATCGCGCCGCCGGTCGCGGACGGCGAAAGCACCGCGCTGAGGGCATCGACGATGTTGGCCGGAACTCCCGTGCTCACGTGGCGGCCCTCTCCGCCTGGAACACGGGCGCGTCCGGATGCTTGCGCCGGTGCCAGGCCCAGAGCTGGAACACCTTCGCCGCGCCGGAACGGTCCGCGTCGGCGAGGATCTCCTGCGGCTCGGGTTCCCGCAGCCCGGCGCCACCGAACTGCAGCAGCAGCACGGCGAACAGGCCCAGGTTCAGTTCCTCCCGGATGCCGTGCGAGCGGGCCAGCGCCACGACCTTGCCCAATGCGTCCAGCCTCTTGTCCGGCGCCAGCCCCGCATAGTTGCCATTGAATCCGAGCAGCACCTCGTCCAGGCGCCGGAGCAATGCCGTGGAGCGGCGGTCCGACAGCTCGGACAGTTGACCTCGCGTAAGGCTGAGTTGAGGCATGGCCGCGTACTGTCGCCGAACGTGTGTCGAAATGCAATCACCCAGATAGACGGCAGCCTCCGGGGCAGCACGCTTGCGCGCATCAGACCAGAGGCGTATGAGTCGTATTGGGTGCTGAAACGACTGGAAAGGAATGGCCATGAGAATCCCCATGCTCAAGGCAACTTGCCTGCTTGCGCTGGCGGCGGCCGTCGCGAACCCGCTGGCCGCCACCAGCAAGGGCGTCGACGAGGTGATGAGCCGCGACGGCCTGCAGCAGATCCACCTGAGGAACATCGACCTGGCCTATGCGCGGCCGGGAGCGTCGCTCGCCACGTACAAGCGGGTCATGCTCGATCCGGTCGAAGTCGAGTTCAGCAAGCAGTGGAAGCCGGAGCGCACCGGCAGCCGGCTGAAGCTGACCACGCAGGAGCGCGAGGACATCCGCGCTGCGGTGGCACGGGCCGTGCAGGACGAGTTCGCCCGTGAGATGCAGAGGAACGGCAGCCACCCGATCGCGAGCGAAGCCGGCCCGGACGTGCTGCGCATCAAGCCGCGGATCGTCAACCTCTACCTCAACGCGCCCGACGCCGGCAACACCGCGCGCACGCGCACCTTCGTGTCCAACGCCGGCGAGATGACGCTCGTGGCCGAGATTTTCGACTCCGCCAGCGGCCAGCTGCTTGCGCGCCTGGCCGACCGCCGCGAAGCGACCCCCGCCTTCATCCGCTACCAGCTCGCCAACAACATGGTGAACGAGAACGAGGCGCGGACGATCGCCGCCGCCTGGGCGCAGATCCTGCGCGAGGCCCTGGACAAGGCACACGGCATCGGTTCTTGAAGGGGCCCGGGCGGCGAGACTCTCGACCATGATCACGTCGCGTGAAATCCGGCTGAAATCCCGACTTGTCGGCATGCCCAGCGCTGACAATTTCGAGCTCGCCACGGTATCGGTACCCCACCCGGCGCCGGGCGAAGTGCAAGTGCGGAACCTCTGGATGACGGTGGACCCCTACATGCGTGGCCGCATGGCGGATCGTTCGAGTTATGCGCCGTCGTCCCGGTCGGGCAAGGAGGTGCCCGGGGGCGCGATCGGCGGGATCGCCGCGTCCAACTCGACCATGTACGGCTGGCGCCCGAACTTCCAGGTCGGTGAGTCGCTGCAGGGCGGCGCAATCGGCGAAGTGGCGGCTTCCGACGATCCTCGATTCAAGGTGGGCGACCTCGTCTCCTCCTGGTTCGGCTGGCGTGAGCGGTTCAACGCCCCTGGCGATAGCCTGCAGAAGCTCGATACGTCCGGGCTCCCGCCCCAGGCATTCCTGGGCGTTGCCGGCATGCCAGGGCTCACGGCTTGGGTCGGCTTGCTAAAGATCGCAATGCCTCGACCGGGTGACGTGGTGTTCATATCGGCCGCCTCCGGAGCCGTGGGATCGGTCGCATGCCAGATCGCCAAGCTGAAGGGCCACACGGTCATAGGGTCGGCAGGCGGTGCGGCCAAGTGTGCGTTCGTCAGGCAAATCGGTGCCGACCACGTCATCGACTACAAGGTGGCGGGCGATCTGACCGGTGCCCTGCTGCAGGTCGCGCCCAAGGGCATCGATGTCTATTTCGAGAATGTCGGCGGCGAGCATCTGGAGGCGGCACTCGCAGCGGCCAACCCGTTTGCCCGCTTTGCGATCTGCGGAATGATCTCCCAATACAACACCGTGGGGCTGCCCAGTGGACCACGCAACATCATGTTCGTGATGGGCAAGAGCCTTCGGCTGGAGGGATTCGACATCGCGAACTATCTCGACCTGATGCCCGAGTTCCAGAGAGAGATGACCGGCTGGATACGCGAAGGCAAGGTCGCATGGAAGGAAACGATAGACCACGGCATCGAGAACGCGCCGGCAGCCTTTCTCAAATTGTTCAAGGGCGAGAACTTTGGAAAGATGCTGGTGAAGCTGGGATGAAGCGCCCGAGCGCCGCGCGAGCCGCCGGCCCGACCTTTGGTCAGGGTCTGGCGGCCGATGCCCAGCCGCTACGGACCCCGGCCCCCTCGCCTCCGGCGCTTTTGGCGCGCCGCGGGTGTCACGCCACTCTCGAACCTCAGTTTCAGCGCTGCTTCGAAGGACTGCGGCGTCTGCGGCTTGACAAACAGCCGACCAATTTCCGGACGCTTCGCGATCACGGCCGTCTCGATGTCCTCGACCAGCCTTTCGATCTGTGGCGTCCTCAATGAATCGGCGAAGGCGATGCTCGCGATGGCAATCACTTGATCAGGAGCCAGCTGGGTGGTCAGAACACCATTCGCATGTTCCACGCCCTCGAAGCCGGCAACGATCTGCATGACTTCCTGAATGAGTTCGGGGCTGGCTCGCTCGCCGATCAACAGGTCCTTCGTCTTCGCTCCCAGAACCAGTGCCACCGCCGTCAGCAACACGCCGATGAGCACCGAAGCCAAGCCGTCGAATCGCGGCTCATCCAGGGAGACCGCCAGCCACGTTCCCACCGCGGCAATGGCGAGGCCGAGGAGAGCGGCCGAGTCTTCCAGCAGCACCATGAACTTTGGAGGATCCTTGCTCCGTTGCAGCGCCCTCCAGAACGAGCGGCGCGCGCCCGTGCGGCGAAAGACCGTAAGCGAGATGATCCAGGTCGCGCCTTCGAACAGCGCCGACAGCGCCAGGACGATGAAAATCACCGCCGGCCGCTCGATGGCGCTCGGAGCGCTGATTTGGGCGATGCCTTTGAGGAAGGAGACCACGGCGCCCAGCACGAACACGAGCATCGCAACCACGAAGCTCCAGAAATAGATTTCGCGACCATGGCCGAAAGGAAACTGCTCGTCAGGCAGGAGTTCGGCGCGCCTGATGCCCCACAGGAGCAGGAGTTCGTTTCCCGTGTCGACGAAACTGTGGACTGCCTCGGAGAAAAGGG
>JAQGMU010000439.1 GCA_028292195.1 Ramlibacter sp.
GCCCTCGCCCGGCGCCTGGAACGGCTGCGACTGCTGCTCGACGGCCTCGACAGGCTGTTGCTGCGGACGGCGTTCGCCGCCGCGGTCGCCACGATCACCGCCACGGTCGCCTCCGCGATCGCCGCCACGGTCCCCCCGGTCGTACCCGCCGCGGTCGCCGCGCGGCTCACGATCGCGACGCTCGCGCGGGGCCTCGTCGGCCATGCCGGCGGGCCGCTCGGCCAAGGCCTTCATGGACAGCTTGACGCGGCCCTTGTCGTCGGTCTCCAGCACCTTGACGCGCACCACCTGGCCTTCGGACAGGTAGTCGCTGACCTTCTCGACCCGCTCGTGTGCGATCTGCGAGATGTGCAGCAGGCCGTCCTTGCCGGGCAGCAGGTTGATCAGCGCGCCGAAATCCAGGATCTTGGTGACCGGGCCTTCGTAGACCTTGCCCACTTCGACTTCGGCGGTGATCTGCTCGATGCGCTTCTTCGCCATCTCCGCCTTTTCGGGGTCGGTGGAAGCGATCGTGATGGTGCCGTCTTCGCCGATGTCGATCTGCGTGCCGGTCTCCTCGGTCAGGGCCCGGATCACCGAGCCGCCCTTGCCGATCACGTCGCGGATCTTCTCGGGGTTGATCTTCATCGTGAACAGGCGCGGCGCGAAGTTGGAGACGTCGGTCTTCGCTTCGCCCAGCGCTTCCTGCATCTTGCCCAGGATGTGCATGCGCGCTTCCTTGGCCTGCGCCAGGGCGACCTGCATGATCTCCTTGGTGATGCCCTGGATCTTGATGTCCATCTGCAGGGCGGTCACGCCGTTGACGGTGCCGGCCACCTTGAAGTCCATGTCGCCGAGGTGGTCCTCGTCGCCCAGGATGTCGGTCAGCACGGCGAAGCGGTTGCCGTCCTTGATCAGGCCCATGGCGATGCCGGCCACGTGGGCCTTCATCGGCACGCCGGCGTCCATCAGCGCCAGGCAGCCGCCGCACACCGATGCCATCGAGGAGGAGCCGTTGGACTCGGTGATCTCGGAGACCACGCGCATCACGTACGGGAATTCTTCCTTCGACGGCAGCACCGGGATCAGCGCGCGCTTGGCGAGCCGGCCGTGGCCGACTTCACGGCGCTTGGTGGAGCCCATGCGGCCGGTTTCGCCGGTGGCGAAGGGAGGCATGTTGTAGTGGAACAGGAAGCGGTCATGAAACTCGCCGGCCAGCGCGTCGATGCGCTGGGCGTCCTGCTCGGTGCCCAGCGTGGCGATCACCAGCGCCTGGGTTTCGCCGCGCGTGAACAGCGCGGAGCCGTGGGTGCGCGGCAGCACGCCGGTGCGGATCTCGATCGGGCGCACGGTGCGGGTGTCGCGGCCGTCGATGCGCGGCTCGCCCTGCAGGATCTGGCTGCGCACGATGCGCGCTTCGACCTCGAACAGCAGGTTGTCGACCTTGATCGGGTCGAACTCGACGCCTTCGGCCTTCAGCGCGGCCTGCACCGAGGCGCCGGCTTCGCGCAGGGCGTGCGTGCGGGCCTGCTTGCTGCGGATCTGGTAGGCAGCGCGGAACTTCTCTTCGCCCAGCTGCGTGACCTTGGCGACGAAGGCTTCGTCCTGGGCCGGGGCCTTCCAGTCCCACACCGGCTTGCCGGCTTCGCGGACCAGTTCGTGGATGGCGTTGATGGCGATCCTGCCCTGCTCGTGGCCGAACACCACGGCGCCCAGCATGATCTCTTCGGACAGCTGCTTGGCCTCCGATTCCACCATCAGGACGGCGGCTTCGGTGCCGGCGACGATCAGTTCCAGGTCGCTGGACTTGCGGGCGGTCTGGCCCGGGTTGAGCACGTATTCACCGTTGACGTAGCCCACGCGGGCGGCGCCGATCGGGCCGTTGAAGGGGATGCCGGAGATGGACAGCGCGGCGGACACGCCGAGCATGGCGGCGATGTCAGCGTCGACTTCGGGGTTCAGCGACACGGTGTGGATCACCACGTGCACTTCGTTGTAGAAGCCTTCGGGGAACAGCGGGCGGATCGGGCGGTCGATCAGGCGGCTGGTCAGCGTCTCGAGCTCGGAGGGCTTGGCTTCACGCTTGAAGAAGCTGCCGGGGATCTTGCCGGCGGCGTAGGTCTTCTCGATGTAGTCGACGGTGAGCGGGAAGAAGTCCTGGCCGGGCTTGGCGGTCTTGGACGCGACCACGGTGGCCAGCACCACGGTGTCGTCGATGTTGACCAGCACGGCACCGCCGGCCTGGCGGGCGATCTCGCCAGTTTCCAGCGTGACGGTGTGGTTGCCCCACTGGAAGGTCTTGGTGACCTTGTTGAAAATGCTCATGGTTTTGTCCTTCTCTGGTTGGCCGGAGTTCTGGGGCCGAACACGATGCCATTCCTGAGGGGCTAGGGATCAGGGACTAGGGGCTAGGGGCGGCGAATCCCCAACCCCTAGTCCCTAATCCCTAACCCCTGAGGAATGACACAGCGCGTATCCGGTCTCGGTTGCTCCGAAGTAAAAAACGCCTGAGGCAGTTCGAAAACCGTCTCAGGCGTTCATGCGGGGGGCTGCGCTTACTTGCGCAGGCCCAGTTTGCCGATCAGGGCCGTGTAGCGCTCGGCGTCCTTGTTCTTCAGGTACGAGAGCAGGCTCTTGCGGCGGTTCACCATGCGCAGCAAGCCGCGGCGGCCGTGGTGGTCCTTGGCGTGCGTCTTGAAGTGCGGGGTGAGCTCGTTGATGCGGGCGGTCAGCAGTGCAACTTGCACTTCGGGGCTGCCGGTGTCGTTGGCGCCGCGCGCATTAGCGGCGACGACCTCTGCCTTGTTGAGGGCGATCATGGTGTGTCCTTGAAGGTTTTTGACTTGCGAAGGGCTGCTGGAACTGCGGCCCTACGTGCGCTCTGCGGGATGCAGAACCCAAGGATTATAGCTGACGGGAGAAAGCCGCGTTACTGGGCAACCAGCCAGCTGGCCAGCCGATCCACGCCCTGCCTCAGCCGGGAGAGGTCCTTGCTGGCAAAACACCACCGCAGCCACCCCTGCGCCTCCGGCGCAAACGCGCTGCCCGGCGCCAGCCCGATCCCGGCCTCGGCCACCAGCCGCTTGGCCAGGGCCAGCGAGTCGTCGTACCCGCCGAGCTTGAAAAAGGCGTACATCCCGCCATCCGCCGACGCCACTTCCACCCCCGGCAGGCCCTGCAGCAGCGGCACCAGGGTGTCGCGGCACAGCTTGAGGTGCGCCACCACCCGCGGCGTCACTTCGTCGGTGCGGGTGATGGCCGCCAAGGCCGCACGCTGGGTGAACACGCTGGCACAGGAGGTGTTGAACTCGATCAGCTTGCCCATGTGGTGGGTCAGGGCCGGCGGCATCACCAGCCAGCCCAGGCGCCAGCCCGTCATCAGGAAGCTCTTGGAGAAGCTGTGCACCACGACCAGCCGGTCGTCCGGCCTGGCGACGTCCAGGAAGCTGGGCGCGCAACCATTGGCGCTGGGCGCGTAGTAGAGCCGCTCGTAGACCTCGTCGGCCAGGATCCAGGTGCCGGTCTGGCGGCAATGGTCGACGATGGCCTGCTGCTCGGCGCGCGACAGCGTCCAGCCGGTCGGGTTGTTGGGCGCGTTGACGATGAGGAGGCGCGTGGACACCGTGATGGCCGCCAGCAGCGCCTGCAGGTCCAGTTTCCAGGCACCGCCCTGCGGTTGCAGCGACACCCGTTTCAGCTTCGCGCCCATGATCTGCGCCTGCGCCGTCAGGTTGGGCCAGACCGGCGTCACGGCGACGACTTCGTCGCCCGCGTCCACCACCGCCTGCACCGCCAGCATCAGCGCGTTGACGCCGCCGGAGGTGACGGCGATGCGCCCGGCGCCCACGGGGCCGTGCAGCCTGGCGGTGTAGGCCGCGATGGCCTCGCGCAGTTCCGGCAGGCCCAGGTTGTGGGAATAGAAGGTCTCGCCGGCCTGCAGCGATTCGATGGCCGCCTGGCGGATGAAGTCGGGCGTGACTTCGTCGCTTTCACCGAACCAGAAGGCCAGCACGTCGCTGCGCCCCATGCCGGCGTTGGCGACTTCACGGATCTTGGATTCTTCGAGATTGATGACGGTGTTGCGCATAGGGTCGCCAGTATCAGGCCGGCCGGACCATCTTGCAGGCGTGGGGCATTTCGGCCTGCGACGGCGTGAGTTGCCGAACCACCCGGAAACCGTAGCCCGAGCCCTCGACGTCGAACTGGACGCCCGGCGTGCCCTGGCGGTCCATCACGCCCACCACCAGCGGCTGCTGGAACTGGTGGTCGGCGGCGCGCATGCGGCCGCTCTGGCCGGCGAAGCTCACGTTCACCTGCTCCAGCGCCTGCGCCAGCGGCACCGCTTCCAGGGTGCCTGCCTTGCCTAGGGCCTGGGCCAGCGCCTCGATCATCAGCTGCATGCGCATGTGCACGTAGTCGTCGGCGGGGTTCGGGTAACGCTTGCGAAAGGCCTGGTAGAAGGCTTCGCTCTCGCGCGTCGGCGTGTTCGGCAGCCAGTCGGCCACGGCCACCACCTTGCCGATGCCGGCCTCGCCGATGGCCGCCGGCGCGCCCAGCGCGTTGCCGTAGAAAGTGTAGAAGCGGCCGTCGAAGCCGGTGTCGCGCGCCGCCTTCACCAGCAGCGTCAGGTCGTTGCTGAAGTTGCCGGTGATCACGGCGTCGGCGCCGCTTGCCTTGATCTTGGCGGCGTAGGGGGCGAAATCCTTCACGCGCAGCAGCGGATGCAGTTCGTCGCCCACCACCTGCACGTCGGGGCGCTGCAGCGCCAGCTGGCGTTTCGCCTCGCGCAGCACGCCCTGGCCGAAGCTGTAGTCCTGCCCGATCAGGTAGGCCGACTTCACGGCCTTGTCCTCGCGGATCACGGACATCAGCGCCGCCATCCGCATGTCGGCATGGGCGTCGAAGCGGAAGTGCCAGAAGCTGCACTTCTCGTTGGTCAGCACCGGGTCGACGGCGGAGTAGTTCAGGAACACCACGCGCCGCTGCGGCTCGCGTTCGTTGTGCTTGTTGACGGCCTCCACCAGCGCCGCCGCCACCGCGGAGGAATTGCCCTGCACGATGATCCGGGCGCCATCGTCGATGGCCGAACGCAGCGCGGCCAGCGCTTCCTCGATCTGGCCCTTGCTGTCGTAGCGATCCAGCTGCAGCTGCCGCGCGCCGTCGCGCATCCTGACGCCGCCACGCTGGTTGACGCGCTCCACCGCCCACACCAGGTTGCGGAACACCGCCTCGCCGCCGTTGGCGTTGCCGCCCGAAAGGCCTTCGATCATGGCCAGCTTCACCGGCGCCGCGGCGGGCTGGGTGAAACCGGACGCGGGCAGACATGCAGCCGCGGCGAGCGATTTCAAGATGTGGCGGCGAAGAATTTTCATGCGTGGGGGATCCCTTGAAAATCGCCGCTGGGTTCACAGATGGGGTGCATGCGGCGATCGCGATTGAGAGCCGCGCAGTTTAAGGGACGCGAAGGCACCGATTGCGCCGCGTCCCCCTCATTCACCGTCTGGAGATCCTCGCCATGTATTTCGCACCCGTCACCCGTTCCTACGCTCCCGCCCGCGGCGCCGACCGCAGCTTCGACCGCTTCCTCGCCGACTCCTTCTTCAGCCCGGCCTACGGCAGCCTGAAGGTGCAGCAATCCGACGAAGCCTGGACCCTGTCGCTGGACGTCCCCGGCGTCGCCCGTGAGCAGCTGACCATCGAAGTCGACGGCACCGTCGTGCGCCTGGGCACCGTCGCCGAAGCGCCGCGCCAGTTCAAGGCGGCTTACGAGCTGCCGGCCGAAATCGACGCCGACACCACGTCGGCCAAGCTGGAAAACGGCGTGTTGACGCTGACCCTCGGCAAGAAGAAGCCGGTCGTGACCACCCGGACCATCGCGGTCAACTGAGAACGCACCGAAAGCGGAAGAAGCAAAAAGCGGCCCCCGGGCCGCTTTTTTTCGCTCACAAGCCGACCACGTCCACCTCGTCGATCTGCTCCGGCTGCAGGTACTGCTTCGCGTACTCCAGGTACACGCCGGAATCCAGGAACAGGCGGAACAGGTCGGGGTCGATGTGCCTGTCCTTCACCATCATGCGCATGATGCGGATCGATTCCGACAGGGTCTTGGGCCGCTTGTAGGGCCGGTCGGCGGCCGTCAGCGCCTCGAAGATGTCGGCGATCGCCATCACCCGCGCCGGCACCGACATATCCTCGCCCTTCAGCCCGCGCGGGTAGCCGGTGCCGTCCATCTTCTCGTGGTGGCCGCCGGCGTACTCCGGCACCCGGCGCAGGTGGCGCGGCCAGGGCAGCGACTCCAGCATCACGATGGTCTGCGCCATGTGCTCGTTGATCTTGTAGCGGTCTTCCTCGGTCAGCGTGCCGCGGCCGATCGACAGGTTGTACAGCTCGCCCAGGTTGTACTCGCGCTCCGGCGCCTTCATGGTGAAGCCCCACGGGTTGCCCGGCGCCGACAGGCGCAGGCCTTCGCGCGAGCTGACGTGGTCGTAGCGGTCCTCCAGCAGGTTTTCCTGGACCGGCAGCGGCCGCTCGGGAATGGCTTCGCGGCGCTTGGTTTCGGCGTAGGAGATGCCGATGCGGTTCGACAAGGTCCGCGTCCAGGTCCGTTCGGCAATCTTGTGCAGCCGCTCGACCTTGGCCGGCGCCATGAATTCGCCGCCGACGTTGCAGGTGCCGACGAAGGCGAACTCCTCGTCCAGCTGGGCGATTTCGGCTTCGTAGGCCGTCTTGAGCTCCTGCGCGTCGCCGCCCGCCAGCAGGCCCTTGAGCATCACGATCTCGGCGTCGCGCTTGAGCACCTCGAAGCGCATCCTGACTTCGTGGATGCGGTCGTAGATGGCCTCCAGCTTGGTGGCCTTGTCGACGATGTGTTCCGGCGTCACGACCTTGCCGCAGTCGTGCAGCCAGCAGGCCACGCGCAGCTCGTACCACTCGGCCTCGGACAGGTCGAAGCCGGCGAACGGTCCTTCCTCGGCCTGGCAGGCGGCGCGCACCAGCAGCTCGGTCAGCACCGGCACCCGCTGGCAGTGGCCGCCGGTATAGGGCGACTTGGTGTCGATGGCCTGGGCGATCAGCGCGACGAAGGCGTCGAGCAGCACCTGCAGTTCCTCGATCAGGTTGCGGTTGTCGATCGACACCGCCGCCTGCGAGGCCAGCGCGTGCACCGCCGGCAGCAGCGCATCGTCGAATGGCACCACCCGGCCGGTGCGGTCCTTGGCGTTGATCAACTGGAGCACGCCGATGACGTGGCCGGCATGGTTCTTCAGCGGCACCGTCAGGAACGACTGCGAGCGGTAGCCAAGCCGGATGTCGAAAGCCTCGGTGCCCGAGAAGTCCAATTCGTTGGTGTGGGCGTAGGCGTCGGGGATGTTGACGGTCTCGCCGGTGTTGGCGCAAAACGATGCGACGTTTTTCAGGTTGGGCCCGCCGTCCTCGGTGCTCAGCGGCACCGGCGGCAGGTCGATCTCGATGCCGCTGGTGCCGCCCAGCGCCAGCCCCAGCGTGTCGTTGCGCACGACGTGGAAGGCCAGTTCCCGCCCCTTGTTCTTCAGGTACAGCGTGCCGGCATCGGCCCCGGTGATCTTCTTGGCTTCCAGCAGGATGCGTTCGCGCAGCCGGGCCGGATCGCGCTCGGAAGACAGGGCGATGCCGATCTCGATCAGCTCGCGGTAGGTTTCGGCCGCGGCGTCGGGCGTGACGGTCTCGGTGGCTTCCATGACTTCCATGACGGCTCCTTCGGCAACCGAAGGTTACATCCGTATGCTCGACCGTAGGGGGCTTCGAGCCAGATGCTGGAAGCCAGATGCTGGAAATCTGCTCCCGGGGATTGGCCGGCTGGCGGCGCTGGCGGGGGCCGACCTAGGGCTTGCGCGCCACCAGCCCGATCAGCGCCGACTGCCCCTTGTGCCCAGTGCCTTCCGCCAGCTCAGCTTCGTACTCGCGCAATTCGACGATCTCGAGACCGGCAAACGCGTCGCGCAGCAGCTCCTGCGTGTACATGTGCGACGCGAACGGCGGGCCGCCGGTGCGGTACTCCAGCTGCCTGGGCGTGTAGCCCTGCAACACCAGCGTGCCGCCCGGCTTCAGGCAGCGGACGATGCCCTCGAAGATGCGCGCGCGCAGCCCCGGTTCGGCGAACTGGAAGAAGATCGCCGCCACGCCGTCGTAGACGTTTTCCGGCCAGGCCAGCTGCGCGATGTCGGCGACCGCGAAGTTCACGTCGACACCCTGCCGCGCCGCCAGCTGGCGGGCCTTGCCGACGCCGACGTCCGAGATGTCGAAGGCATCGACCCGCAGCCCCCGTGCCGCCAGCCAGACGCTGTTGCGGCCTTCGCCGTCGGCCACCGCCAGCACACGGGCGCCGGTTTGCCAGGCGTCCGCATGCTCCCGCAGCCAGCCGTTCGGTTCCAGGCCGAAAAGGAATCCGTCGGCGGAAAACCGCTTGTTCCAGGTGCCCTTTGGGTCTTCGAAACCGTTCACGCCGCAATCTCCTGCAGGGGCCAGCGCGGCTTGACGTCGAAGGCGTAGGTGGCGGTCGCCTGCTGCACGCCGGCCTGCAGCCGCATGGCCGCCGCCAGCGCGATCATGGCGCCGTTGTCGGTGCACAGGTCCAGCTCCGGATAGTGCACCCGCACCCCACGCTGCGCGCAGGCCGCGTTCAGCTGCGCGCGCAACTGCCGGTTGGCGCCGACGCCGCCTGCCACGACGATGCGCTGCATCCCGCTGGCTGCCAGTGCCGCCAGCGATTTCTTGACCAGCACGTCGACGATCGCCGCCTCGGTGGACGCCGCCAGGTCGGCCTTGCGCGCTTCGAGCTCCGGGCCCAGCTTGCGCGACTGCGTCAGCACCGCCGTCTTCAGGCCGGCAAAGGAAAAATCGAGATCTCCGCTGTGCAGCAACGGCCGCGGCAGCTTGAAGGCCTTGGGGTCGCCCTGCTCCGCCAGCCTGGCCAGTGCCGGCCCGCCCGGGTACCCCAGCCCCAGCAGCTTGGCCGACTTGTCGAAGGCCTCGCCGGCGGCGTCGTCGATCGTCTCGCCGAGCAGCTGGTACGAACCCACGCCGTCCACCTGCATCAGCTGGGTGTGGCCGCCCGACACCAGCAGCGCGATGAAGGGAAACTCCGGCGGGTCGGCGCTGAGGAAGGGCGACAGCAAGTGGCCTTCCAGGTGGTGCACGCCCAGCACCGGCTTGTGCAGCGCAGCGCCGAGCGCACAAGCCACGCCGGCGCCGACCAGCAGCGCGCCGGCCAGGCCGGGCCCGCGGGTATAGGCCACCACGTCGACATCGCCGACCGCATGGCCGGCCTCGGCCAGCACCTGGCGCGCCAGCGGCAGCACGCGGCGGATGTGGTCGCGGCTGGCCAGCTCGGGCACGACGCCGCCGTAGGCCTGGTGCATGTCCACCTGGCTATGCAGGGCGTGGGCCAGCAGCGTCGGCACCGGTGCCTGGCTGGTTTCCACCAGGGCAACGCCGGTCTCGTCGCAGGAGGACTCGATGCCCAGGACAATCATTCCTGCAGTGTAGCTTCCGGCATGGTTGTTGCTGCGAACAGGGCAATGAAGTCCGGATCCAGTTTCCTCCTGGCGGCCCGCCAGTGCGAAATCTCAGAACTCGAGCAGCTCGCCCGCACCAGCGAACTGGTGGGCGTGATCGGCCGCTCCATCCATGCGCTGCAGCGCGAGCGCGGCCTGGCCAGCATCTTCCTCAGCTCGCACGGCAGGGTCTACGGCGCCGAGAGACAGCAGCAGTCCGCCGCCTGCCGGGCGGCGGAGCAGGAGGTGCGGGTGCACTTCGAGCAGCTCGACACCGACGCCAGCCGGGTGCGCAACGGCTCGCGCCTGTTCAGCCGGGTGGCGGTGGTGCTGCACGGGCTGGAGGGCTTGCCCGCGCTGCGCGAACGCATCGCCGCGCAGGCGGTCGATGTCGCCGAAGCCACCGCCGCGTACAGCCGGCTGGTGGCGGCCCTGCTGGCGGTGGTGTTCGAGGCGGCCGACGCTTCCACCGACCCCGAGATCTCGCGCGCCCTGGTCGCGATGTTCAATTTCATGCAGGGCAAGGAGTTCGCGGGCCAGGAACGCGCGTTCGGCGCCACCGCGTTCGCCGCCGGCGGCATCACGCCCGACGGCCAGCAGCAGTGGCGGCACCTGATCGACGCCCAGCAGGGCTGCTTCCAGGCCTTCGCCGATTTCTCCGGGCCCGAGGTGCTGCGGGCCGAGCAGGCCAGCGGCGATCCGGCGGTGCTGGCGGAGGTGGAGCGCCTGCGCCGCATCGGCTGCACGGCCCGGGGGCCGCTGGACGCGGACCTGAGCCTGGCCTGGTACGAGAGCTGCACCCGGCGCATCGACGGCATGCGGCAGGTCGAGGACCTGCTGGCCGTGCACCTGCGGCGGCTGTGCGAGAGCCGCATCACCCAGACCCGGGCCGAGCTGCGCGACCAGCGCGCGCTGCTGGAGGAACTGTCCGCCAGGCCGGTCAGCGGGCCGGCGCCCTACGGGCCGCAGCTGGAACGCTCCATCCTGGCCATGGTGCAGGAGCAGTCGCGCCGCCTGCAGGCCATGAGCGACGAACTCGACGCGGTGCGCGCCACGCTCAACGAACGCAAGGTGGTCGAGCGGGCCAAGGGCCTGCTGATGGCGCACCGGAACATGAGCGAAGACGAGGCGTACAAGGCGCTGCGGCAGATGGCGATGAACCAGAACCGGCGGCTCGTCGACGTCGCGAATGCGGTGCTGTCGCTGGCGGATGTGTTGCCGGGAGGGCGATGATGCACTGCTGCGGTGCACGAAAGAGGTGCGTGCGGGCGCCGCGGGCCGCGGTTCGTTCCATGACGGACGGCACACCTGGCTCGTAGGCCGCGGTGAGCGCGAAGCCGAACCGCGGCTGGCACGCTCCCTGCTTGGATAGAACCAACCGGGCGCCAATGGCGGCGCCAGAGGTTCCCCGAATCCGGACAACGGCGTCCATCCCCGCGCGTGCCAACGCGCGGTGTGATGGGCGCCGTTTCGTTTTTTCTCTTCGCCAACCCTCCCTGGAGCAAACGATGCAAAGCAGACAGAACACGGTCTCCCGCCGTACCCTCATCAAGGGCGCCTTCGCCGCCGGCTTCCCGGGCATCGTGATGGCGCAGGGCACGGCGCTGGAGACCAAGGCCGCCAAGCTGGGCTTCATCGCGCTCACCGACGCCGCGCCGCTGTTCGTGGCCGACGAGAAGGGCCTGTTCAAGAAGCACGGCATGACCGAGGTCGAAGTCGCCAAGCAGTCGTCCTGGGGCGCCACCCGCGACAACCTGGTGCTGGGCTCGAAGAACGCCGGCATCGACGGCGCCCACATCCTCACGCCCATGCCCTACCTGATCACCACCGGCGCGGTGACGGCCAACAACGTGCAGGTGCCGATGGTGATCCTGGCCCGCCTGAACCTGGGCGGCCAGTGCATCTCGGTGGCCAACGAATACAAGGACCTGAAGGTCGGCCTGGACAACAAGGAGTTCAGGTCGGCGCTGCTGTCCAAGCGCGTGAAGACCGGCAAGCCCGTGAATGCCGCCATGACCTTCCCCGGCGGCACCCACGACCTGTGGATGCGCTACTGGATGGCCGCCGGCAACGTGGACCCCACCCGCGACATCAACACCATCGTCGTGCCCCCGCCCCAGATGGTGGCCAACATGAAGGTGGGCAGCATGGACACCTTCTGCGTCTGCGAGCCCTGGAATCACCAGCTGATCCACCAGAAGATCGGCTACACGGCGCTGACCACCAGCGAGCTCTGGATGAACCACCCGGAGAAGGCCTTCGCCATGCGGGCCGACTACGTGGCCGCCAACCCCAACGCCACCAAGGCGCTGCTGAAGGCCGTGATGGAGGCGCAGATGTACTGCGAAGACCCGAAGAACCGCGCCGAGGTGGCCGAGATCTGCGCGCGCCGCCGCTGGATCAACGCGCCGGTGGAAGACATCGTCGACCGCATGAAGGGCGACTTCGACTACGGCACCGGCCGCGTCGTCAGCAACAGCCCCTACCAGATGCGCTACTGGAAGGACCAGGCCAGCTACCCGTTCCAGAGCCACGACCTCTGGTTCCTGACCGAGAACCAGCGCTGGGGCTACCTGCCGCCCAGCCTCGACACCAAGGCGCTGATCGCCAGGGTGAACCGCGAAGACATCTGGCGCACGGCCGCCAAGGAGCTGGGCGTGGCCGCCAGGGACATCCCCACGTCCACCTCGCGCGGTGTCGAGAAGTTCTTCGACGGCAAGGTCTTCGACCCGGCCAACCCGAAGAAGTACCTCGACAGCCTGGCCATCAAGAACATCAAGTCCGCGTGAGCAAGCCCTCATGAACACGAACGAATCGATCGGGGCCCTGCCGCTGCCGCTGCCGGCGCCGGCCACGCCCGGCCTGCTGCGCACCTGGGCCGGCAACGCCGGGCGCGGCTTCATGGCCTACGTGCTGCCGCCCCTGGTGATCATCGGCTTCCTGGTGCTGATCTGGCAGGTGCTGGGCTCGCGCCCGGGCGCCTCGCTGCCGGCGCCCAGCAAGGTGATCCAGGACACCTGGGAGCTGATCGTCCACCCGTGGTACGACCACGGCGGCAACGACGTCGGCATCGCCTGGCAGCTGCTGGCCAGCCTGAAGCGCGTGGCCTACGGCTACTCGCTGGCGGTGATCGTGGGCGTGAGCCTGGGCGTGCTGGTCGGCCAGTCGACCTGGGCGCTGCGCGGCCTGGACCCGCTGTTCCAGGTGCTGCGCACGGTGCCGCCGCTGGCCTGGCTGCCGATCTCGCTGGCCGGCTTCCGCGACGGCAACCCCTCGGCCATCTTCGTCATCTTCATCACCTCGATCTGGCCGATCATCATCAACACCTCGATCGGCATCCGCAACATCCCGGAGGACTACCGCAACGTCGCCAAGGTGATCCGCCTGAACGGCCTGGAGTACTTCGCCAAGATCATGCTGCCGGCGGCCGCGCCCTTCATCTTCTCGGGGCTGCGCATCGGTGTCGGCCTGTCGTGGCTGGCGATCATCGCCGCCGAAATGCTGATCGGCGGCGTGGGCATCGGCTTCTTCATCTGGGACGCCTGGAACTCCTCGCGCATCAGCGACATCATCCTCGCCCTCTTCTACGTCGGCCTGGTGGGCTTCGCGCTGGACCGCGTCGTCGCCTACATCGGCAAGAAGGTCACCCGCGGCACCGCCGCCAGCTGAAAGGTTCCATCATGGGCAACGCCTACCTGCACATCTCCCAGGTCGACATGACCTTCGCCGGCGCCAGCGGCGGCAACCCAGTGCTCAAGGACATCAACCTGGACGTCCAGCGCGGGGAGTACATCTCCCTCATCGGCCACTCGGGCTGCGGCAAGTCCACGGTGCTGAACATCGTGGCGGGCCTGTTGAAGGCCAGCTCCGGCGGCGTCATCGTCGACAACCGCGAGGTGAATGCGCCCGGCCCGGACCGCGCCGTGGTGTTCCAGAACCACTCGCTGCTGCCCTGGCTCACGGTCTACCAGAACGTGGAGATCGCGGTCGACAAGATCTTCCGCGCCACCCGCAGCAAATCCGAGCGCAAGGAGTGGATCCTGCACAACCTGGCGATGGTCAACATGTCGCATGCGCTGGACCGCCTGCCGTCGGAGATCTCCGGCGGCATGAAGCAGCGCGTGGGCATCGCCCGGGCCCTTTCGATGGAGCCCAAGGTGCTGCTGCTCGACGAGCCGTTCGGCGCCCTGGACGCGCTGACCCGCGCGCACCTGCAGGACGAGGTGATCCGCATCCAGTCCGAGCTGGGCAACACCGTGCTGATGATCACGCACGACGTCGACGAGGCGGTGCTGATGTCCGACCGCGTGGTGATGATGACCAACGGCCCCGCGGCCACCATCGGCCAGATCATGGACGTGCCCCTGGCGCGCCCGCGGAATCGCATCGCACTGGCCGAGGACAAGGTCTACAACCACTGCCGGCAGGAGATCCTGTCCTTCCTGTACGAGAAGCAGCGCAAGGTGGAGCCGATCTTGCGCGCCGCCGGCAGCTTCACGCGCAAGGAGAAGGCCGCGGCCTAGGTGTCGTGCCGCGCCTGCCCCTTCTTTCCCCTCGTGAGCCCAGGAGTCCACCCATGAAGAAATCCAGACTGGTCATGATCGGCAACGGCATGGCCGGCGTGCGCACCCTCGAGGAATTGCTGAAGATCGCGCCCGAGCTGTACGACATCACGGTGTTCGGCGCCGAGCCGCACCCCAACTACAACCGCATCCTGCTGTCGCCGGTGCTGGCCGGCGAGCAGACGCTCGACGAGATCGTGCTGAACTCCTGGGAGTGGTACGAGCAGAACGGCATCACGCTCCACGCCGGCAAGAAGGTGGTGGAGGTCGATCGCCTGAAGCGCATCGTCCGGGCCGGGGACGGCACCGAGGTGGAATACGACCGGCTGCTGCTGTGCACGGGCTCCAACCCCTTCATCCTGCCGGTGCCGGGCAAGGACCTGCAGGGCGTGATCGCCTACCGCGACATCGCCGACACCAACACCATGATCGAGGCAGCCACCCGCTACAGGAAGGCGGTCGTCATCGGCGGCGGCCTGCTGGGCCTGGAAGCCGCGAATGGCCTGATGAAGCGCGGCATGGACGTGAGCGTGGTGCACGTGATGCCCTGGCTGATGGAGCGCCAGCTCGATGACGTGGCCGGCAAGCTGCTGCAGAAGTCGCTGGAAGAACGCGGCCTCAAGTTCCTGATCGGCGCCCAGACCCAGGAAATGGTGGGCGGCGACGATGGCCGCGTCAAATCCATCAAGTTCAAGGACGGCACCGAGGTCGAGGCCGACCTGGTGGTGATGGCCGTCGGCATCCGACCCAACACCGAGCTGGCCGAGAAGGCCCGCCTGCACTGCGCTCGCGGCATCGTGGTGAACGACACCATGCAGACCGTGACCGACGCCCGCATCTACTCGGTGGGCGAGTGCGCGGCCCACCGCGGCATCGCCTACGGACTGGTCGCGCCGCTGTTCGAGCAGGCCAAGGTGGCGGCGAACCACCTGGCGCAGTTCGGCATCGGCC
>JAQGMU010000443.1 GCA_028292195.1 Ramlibacter sp.
TGGGCACGCTGAACGGCGGCGCCAAGGTGCTGATGAGCGGGCTCGATTACGAGCGCGCGGTCCTCGCTGCCGGCCCCATCGGCATCATGCAATCGGTGATGGACAACGTGATTCCCTACGTCCACGACCGCAAGCAGTTCGGCCAGAGCATCGGCGAGTTCCAGCTGATCCAGGGCAAGCTGGCCGACATGTACACCATCCTGCAGGCGGCCCGCGCCTACTGCTACACGGTGGGCAAGAACCTCGACGAACTGGGCTCCGGACACGTGCGCCAGGTGCGCAAGGACTGCGCCTCCGTCATCCTGTACTGCGCCGAGAAGGCCACCTGGATGGCGGGCGAGGGCATCCAGATCTACGGCGGCAACGGCTACATCAACGACTACCCGCTGGGGCGGCTGTGGCGCGACGCCAAGCTGTACGAGATCGGCGCCGGCACCAGCGAGATCCGCCGGATGCTGATCGGCCGGGAACTGTTCGCCGAGACGATGTGATCCGGCTGCGCGTAAGACAATAGGCCCATGCTCTCGATCAACGACCTCTTCACCCACAACCGCGCCTGGGCCGCGGAGATGGAGCGCACCCGCCCCGGTTTCTTCAGCGGCCTCACGCAGCAGCAGAAGCCGAAGTTCATGTGGATCGGCTGTTCCGACAGCCGCGTGCCGGCCAACCAGATCACCGGGCTGGAACCGGGCGAGGTGTTCGTCCACCGCAACGTGGCCAACATCGTGGTGCACTCCGACCTGAATGCGCTGTCCGCCATCCAGTTCGCGGTGGAGATGCTGAAGGTGGAGCACATCATGGTCGTCGGCCACTACGGCTGCGGCGGCGTGATGGCGGCGCTGCACGGCACGCGCATCGGGCTGGCCGACAACTGGATCCGCCATATCCAGGACGTGCGCGATCGGCATCGCGGCATCCTCGACAACATCGCACCCGAGAAGCGCGCCGACGCGCTGGTCGACCTGAACGTGATCGAGCAGGTGGTGAACGTCTGCGTCAGCACCGTGATGGTCGATGCCTGGGCCAAGAACCAGAACGTCACCATCCATGGCTGGGCCTTCGGCGTCAACGACGGCCTGCTGCAGAACCTGCACATGACGGTGTCCAGCACCGAGTCCATCGAGTCCGCCTATCGCGCCGCGGTTGCCGGCGTGATCGCCGCCCGCAGCTAGCGGCAGCCAGCAAGCAGAAGGCGGCCGTGTTCCCCCAGCGCCTGGACTCCCCGCTTGCCTACGACGTCGCCCAGGCGATGCTCGACGGCTTCAACCGGCACTACCGGCTGTTCCGCACGGAATCGGCCCGCGCCAAGCACCGCTTCGAAACGGCCGACTGGCACGCGCAGCAGCGCGCCCAGCGCGAGCGCATCGAGTTCTACGACCTGCGGGTGCGGGAAGCGGTGCTGCGGCTCGAAAACGAGTTCAAGGCCGGCGAGCAGCCGATGGAGGTGTGGCAGCAGATCAAGCTGCATTTCATCGGCCTGCTGGTCGACCACCACCAGCCGGAGTGCGCCGAGACTTTCTTCAACTCGGTCACCACCAAGATCCTGCACCGGACCTACTTCCACAACGACTTCATCTTCGTGCGGCCGGCGGTCAGCACCGAGTACATCGAGAACCACGAGCCGGCCGCCACGCCGACCTACCGCTCGTACTACCCCACGCGCGAGACGCTGCACGAGACGCTGGTGCGCATCGTCGACAACTTCAGGCTGCAGCACCCTTTCGACAACCTGGAGCGCGACGCGCAGTTCGTGCTGGAAGCCATGAGCGGGCGCCTCTCCCACGTCAAGCTGCGCGCCAATTTCCAGATCCAGGTGCTGGCCTCGCTGTTCTACCGCAACAAGGGCGCCTACGTCGTCGGCAAGATCATCAACGGCTTCAACGAATTGCCGTTCGCGCTGCCTATCCTGCACAACAAGGCCGGGAAACTGGTGATCGACACCTGCCTGTTCGGCGAGGACGAACTGCAGATGCTGTTTTCCTTCGCCCGTGCCTACTTCATGGTGGACATGGAGATCCCGGCGGCCTACGTGCAGTTCCTGCGCTCGCTCATGCCGCGCAAGCCGCGCAACGAGATCTACAACGCGATCGGCCTCGCCAAGCAGGGCAAGACGCTGTTCTACCGCGACTTCCTGTATCACCTGCGCCATTCCAGCGACAAGTTCCGCATCGCGCCCGGCATCAAGGGCATGGTGATGCTGGTGTTCGACCTGCCGTCCTTCCCCTACGTGTTCAAGCTGATCAAGGACTGGTTCCCGCCGCAGAAGGACACCACGCGCGAGCAGATCCAGGGCAAGTACATGCTGGTCAAGCAGCACGACCGCGTCGGCCGCATGGCCGACACGCTGGAGTACAGCGAGGTTGCGTTTTCCAGGGACCGGTTCGAGGAGGCGCTGATCGCCGAGATCCGCGAGTTCGCGCCCAGCCAGCTGGAGATCAGCGACCGTGACGGTGACGGCCACGAGGAGGTGATCATCAAGCACCTCTACATCGAGCGCCGCATGATTCCGCTGAACATCTACCTGCAGGAGGCCTTCGACGCCGGCGCCCAGGAGCAGGTGGAGCGGGTCGTCATCGAATACGGCAACGCCATCAAGGACATGGTGGCGGCCAACATCTTCCCCGGCGACATGCTGTGGAAGAACTTCGGCGTGACACGCAACGGCAAGGTCGTGTTCTACGACTACGACGAGATCGAGTACCTCACCGATTGCAACTTCCGCAAGGTGCCGGAGGCCCGCAACGAGGAGGAAGAGATGTCCGGCGAGGTCTGGTACAAGGTCGGCCCCAAGGACGTCTTTCCGGAAACCTTCGGCCCGTTCCTGCTGGGCAACGCCGCCGTGCGCGAGGTCTTCATGGAGCACCACGCCGAGCTGCTGGACCCGGCGTTCTGGCAGGCGCACAAGGAGCGCATCCTCGCCGGCCACGTGCACGACGTCTTCCCGTACGAGCGCGAGAAGCGCTTCGTCCGGCGCCAGCAGCCGTCCCGCAACGCGGGCGAGGTGGCGGTGTGAGGCGGGCGCGCTGCTTCGTCGCCGGCGCGGCGCTGTGCCTGGCGGCGGCAGCCGCGGCGCAGGAGGGCGGCGGCCGCAAGCCGGAGCCGGGGGCCGACGCCATGCGCGACGGCTGGGAGCTCGCCAGCTTCATCGTCACCACGCTGGCCCTGCCGTTCGCCATCCTGTTCTTCGCCTGGGAGCAGCGCAAGGAACGCGACAACGAGGAGGAGGAGCAGTACCAGCTGCTCTCCGACGCCTACATCGACTTCCTCGGCGTGGTACTCGCCCACCCGGACCTGCACCTGCGAACCAACGAGCCGCTGGAGGATCCAACCGCGGAGCAGCGCGAACGCATGCTGGTCATCTTCGACATGCTGGTGTCGCTGTTCGAGCGCGCCTACCTGGTCGCCTACAAGCCCGTGATGGGCGAGACCGAGCGGCGCCGCTGGAACAGCTGGGACGACTACATGCGCGAGTGGTGCCACCGCGATGATTTTTTCAACGCCTTGCCGCTGCTGCTGCGCGGCGAGGACCCGGAATTCCAGGTCTACATCCGCCGCGTCGCCGCCGAGGAGCGCGGGACCCTCATCGTTTCGACCACCTAAGGAGTGAACATCATGGCTGAATCCATCGTCATCGTCGGCGCTGCCCGCACCCCCATGGGCGGCTTCCAGGGCGACTTCGCCGCGCTCGCCGCGCACGACCTGGGCGGCGCCGCCATCAAGGCCGCCGTCGAACGCGCCGGCATCCCGGGCGATGCCGTCGGCGAAGTGCTGTTCGGCAACTGCCTGATGGCCGGCCAGGGCCAGGCCCCCGCGCGCCAGGCCGCCTTCAAGGGCGGGCTGCCCAAGAGCAGCGGCGCCGTCACGCTGTCCAAGATGTGCGGCTCCGGCATGAAAGCCGCCATGTTCGCGCACGACATGCTGCTGGCCGGCACCCACGAGATCATGGTGGCGGGCGGCATGGAGAGCATGACCAATGCGCCCTACCTGCTGCTCAAGGGCCGCGGCGGCTACCGCATGGGCCACGACAAGGTGTACGACCACATGATGCTGGACGGCCTGGAGGACGCCTACCAGCCCGGCCGC
>JAQGMU010000462.1 GCA_028292195.1 Ramlibacter sp.
CGCAATGATGCACCGCCCTTCGAATTGTTCTTCGGTCACGCCGTGCGGGCCGTCCTGCACCGCGCCAAGGGCGAGCACGCGGCCTTTGCCGAGAGCCGGCGCGCGGCCCTGGAGCAGTACGTCCTCATTCCCGCCGACGAACAGCAATGGTGCGAGCGGGAGCACACGGAGCTCGGCGGCTGAGGCCTCGATTCCTCTTGGGGCCCGCCGCAACCCCCGTCATGGGCGTACTCTCCACGGGTTCTGACTCGCTACCCCCGGAGGGTCCGCATGCACGTCACCGGTTCCTGCCACTGCGGCCAGGTCACCTACGAGGCCGAGGTCGACCCGGCCAGGGTAAGCATCTGCAATTGCACCGATTGCCAGGTGCTGAGCGGCTCCGCGTACCGGGTCACGGTCTCCGCACCGGCCGAGACCTTCAAGCTGCTCACCGGCAGGCCCAAGGTCTACGTGAAGACGGCCGACAGCGGCAACCGGCGCCGGCACGCCTTCTGCCCGAATTGCGGCACGCCGGTGTCGGCCTGCGCGGATTCGGACTCGCCGCCCAACTATGGACTGCGCGTCGGCTGCCTGGCGCAGAAGGCGCAGCTGCCGCCGCAGCGGCGCATCTGGTGCGGGTCGGCACTGGAATGGGCGCAGGACGTCAGCAGCTTGCCGGGGACGGAGCGCGGTTAGGCTTCCGGCATGGCAACAGCGTCTGTCTCGTTCCGGGTCGCCGAGCCGGCCGACGCGGTGTGCGTCGCGGCGCTCGCCACCCAGGTGTTCCTCGACACCTACGCCGCCGATGGCTTGCGGCCCGACCTGGCACGGGAAGCGTTTTCCGTGTACAGCCCATCTGCCTTCGACACGCGTTTGCGGAACGGCTCGAACCACTTCGTACTTGCGCAGCGGACGGGCCACCTGGTGGCGTTCAGCGAGTGCAGCCGCGCAAGCGCGCCGCCCCTGCCGGAACTGCGTGGCGGAATGGAGCTCGTGCGCCTGTACGTGCAGCCTCGGGCGCAACGTCATGGCCTTGGCGGCGCCCTGCTGGCCAGGGCGGAGAAGCACGCCGCCACCGCTGGCCATCCAATGCTCTGGCTGACTGCCTGGACGGGCAATTCCAACGCCCGCGCTTTCTACGAAGCGCAGGGCTACCAGGACGTTGGCACCACCACCTATGCGTTCGAGGGCAAGGCGTACGAGAATCGCATCTACCGCAAGATGCTTTCCTCTGCCTCCTGACCTGGCCAAAGACCGCAATGCCGCCGCTGCCTGACGACCTGGCGCGCATCACCGCCGCCACGCTCCAGCACTACAACGAGCGCGCCGCCGCGTTCTGGGAAGGCACGCGCGACCACGACGTGCGGCAGAACGTCGAAGCCTTGCTGCGGCACATCGAGGGCGCGCCGCCCTGGCGCATCCTCGATTTCGGCTGCGGCCCCGGGCGCGACCTGGCGACCTTCCGTGCCCTGGGCCACGAGGCGATCGGGCTCGACGGCTCGCCGCAGCTGGCTGCGCTGGCTCGTGCGCACAGCGGCTGCGAAGTGTGGGAGCAGGACTTCCTGGCGCTGGCGCTGCCCGCCGGCCGCTTCGACGGCATCTTCGCCAACGCGTCCCTGTTCCACGTGCCGCGGCGCGAACTGCCGCGCGTGCTGGGGCAACTGCATGCGACGCTCAGGACGGGCGGCGTGCTGTTCGCCTCCAACCCGCGGGGCGACAACGAAGAAGGCTGGAACGGGGCGCGCTATGGCGCCTATCATGACCTGGAGGCCTGGCGGGCATTCCTGCAGGCAGCCGGGTTCGCGGAGCTGGAGCACTACTACCGCCCGCCGGGTTTGCCGCGCGAGCAGCAGCCCTGGCTGGCCAGCGTCTGGCGCAAGTTGCCGGCGGAAGGTTGAGCGATGGCATTCATCTCGATCACGCGGCTGCGGGTGCGCTCCTGGCGCTACCTGCCCATGTTCTTCGTGCAGGCCGCGCGGTCCCAGATGCAGGCGCGTGCCGCCGAGGGTTGCCTGGGCGTCGACGTGCTGCGGGACGCCCACAAGACGTTCTGGACGCGAAGCGCGTGGACCAGCGAGGCCGCCATGCGCAGCTACATGATGTCGGGCGTCCACAAGCAGGTGATGCCGCGACTCGCGGACTGGTGCGACGAGGCTTCGGTCGCGCACTGGGTGCAGGACAGTCCCGACCGGCCAGACTGGCAGGAGGTCCACCAGCGCATGCAACGCGATGGGCGGCCATCGCGCGTGAAGCACCCGACCGAGGCCCAGCGCAAGTTCGAGGTTCCACCGCCCCGGGTGTGAGTGACAGACCTTGCCGCGCAGGGCAAAATCCCGCCATTCGCCCCGCTCAGGAGTCTTCATGCTTTCCCATGAAACGGATTGCCGGCGACACCGCAGGCAGGTGAGGAGCGCCATGCCCACGCAAGACGAAGAGATCGCCCGCTACCTGCGCGAAGCCGCGGCGTCCGGCGAATTGAGCCGGCTGCCGGGCTACGGCAAGCCGATGACCGGGGATGACGGCTTCGAAGCGACGCCGGACGAGTTCCGCATGCCGTTCAAGATCCTGAAGAACGCCGGCTTCACGCCGCCCGAGATCGAATGGTTCCATCAGCGGGCCGCATTGCGGGTCCAGCTGCAGGCAGCGCAGGATGCCGAAGAACGCGCGGCGCTGTCGACGAAGCTGAGCGAGTTGCAGCAGAAGATCGCGTTGCGGCTGGAGGCGATGCGGGTGCGGGGCTCCTGATCCTGTAGGGTGTGCAGAGCGCAGCTTTGCGCACCAGCGGCCGTCCGGTGCGCAGCGAAGCTGCACACCCTACGGGGTTCTTAAAGCTTCCACCAGCGTCCGCGCGGCCGCCGGGGCCTCGTTGCCCGTGCGCAGCGCCAGGTAGTGCGTGCGCTGCGCCCAGTCCTCGACAAGCGGCACGGCGTGCAGCCCCAGGTGTGCCAGCTGCGGCGCGATGGCGTCGGGCGGCAGCACCGCAACGCCCAGGCCGGCGGCCACCATGCGGCTGGCAGCATCGAAGCTGCGCATCTGCATCCGCACCTTGAGCGTCTCGCCGAGCGAGGCCGCCGCGTTGAACAGGCGGTTGGAGACGGCATTGGTGCCGGCCAGCACGATGAAGTTCTCCTGCAGCAGCTGCGCCAGCCTTGCCTCGGGCGCGTTCGCCAGCGCGTGGCCGGCGGGCACCACCAGCGCCAGCTGGTCGTGGAAGAAGGGGAAATAGGCCAGGCCCTGCGAGGGCGTGATCACGTCGACCACGCCGACGTCCGCCCGGCCCTCCAGCAGCGCGCCGGGGATCTCCGGGCTCATGCGCTCCTCGACGTCGACGCGGATGCGCGGGTGGCTGCGCGTGAACTGTTCCAGCCGCTGCGGCAGCGCCTGCAGCAGCGCCGAGGCATTGGCCAGCATGCGCACGTGGCCGGCCAGGCCCAGGCTCCAGTCGCGCAGGTCGGTGGCCAGCTGGTCGGCATCGGCCAGCAGCTCGCGGCCCCGCTGCACCAGCATGCGGCCGGCCGAGGTCAGCTCCACGCCACGCGACGAGCGCTCGAAGATGCGGATGCCCAGCGCCGCCTCCATGGCGGAGATGCGTGCGCTGGCGGCCGCCACGGCCAGCTGCAGGCGGTCGCTGCCGGCGCTGATGGAGCCGGACTCGGCAACGGCGATCACCACGCGCAGCGTGAAAAGGTCCAGGCGCTCGGTCATGCGGGGATTATCGCGAGCGCCGCGCGGCCCTCACCCCAACCCTCTCCCCAGGGGGAGAGGGAGCAATTCAGCCCTTCTTCCGGGGCCGCTTTTTCTTCACGGCCTTCAGGCTTGCCTTGAGCGACCCCTCCAGCGTCCGCTTCAACCTCCCCTCCAGCATCGCCAGCACCGCCGCCTCCTCCGGCTTCAGCTCTGCGAGGTCATCGCGCAGTTCCTCTTCCGCCCGCTCCTTCACCTGCAGCAGCAGGTCGCCTTCGACATAGGCGTTCAGCACCTCGGGATGGATGTAGCACTTGCGGCAGATCGTCGGCGTGTTGCCCAGCCGGGCCGAGACCCGTTCGATCGCGTCCCGGATGTTCTTCTTCTGCGCGGCCTGGCTGTCGATGGCCTCGAACTCCTGCAGCGCCAGAGCCGCCAGCACGGTGCCGGCCCAGGTGCGGAAGTCCTTGGCGGTGATGTCCTGGCCCGTCACTTCCTTCAGGTAGGCATTGACGTCGGCCGAGGTCACCTCCCGCGCCTCGCCATCCTCGTCCTGGTACTGGAACAGCCGCTGCCCCGGCAAGTCCTGGCAGGCCCGCACGATCTTCGCGACCCGGCGATCCTTCAGCTGCAGCCGCCAGGTCTTGCCGCTCTTGCCCTTGAACTGGAAGCGCAGCTCGGAGCCCTCCACCTTCACGTGCGGATTGCGCAGCGTGGTCAGGCCGTAGCTCTTGTTGGTGCGGGCGTAGTCGTCGTTGCCGACGCGGATCAGCGTGGTCTCCAGCAGGTGGACGACGGTCGCCAGCACCTTGTCGCGCGGCAGGCCGCGCAGCGCCATGTGCTCCGCCAGTTTGGCCCGCACGGCCGGCAGCGCCTTCGCGAACTCCATCATGTGCTCGTACTTCGTGCTGTCGCGAACCTCGCGGAACAGCGGGTGGTACTTGTACTGCTTGCGGCCCTTGACGTCGCGGCCGGTGGCCTGGAGGTGGCCCGTCGCCTTGGGACAGATCCACACCTCCTCCCACGCCGGCGGAATGGCCAGCTTGCGGATGCGCTCCAGCGTCGGCTCGTCGTCCACCGCGCTGCCGCCCGCCTTCAGGTAGCGGAAGCCCTCGCCGGCGCGCTCGCGCCGCAGGCCGCGCTCCTCGTCGGAGACGTAGACCAGGCCGGCGGCTTCCGCGGCCTCCTTCGGGTCGATCGGCGTGGTGGAGAGGTCTTCGCGCTCGGCCATTTCAGTTGCGGAAATCCTGCGTGACCATCAGCCCCTGCGCCCCGCCATCGAGCACGCCGATGCCGACGCGGCCGAATTGCGGCCGCAGGATGTTGGCGCGGTGGCCGGGCGACTGCATCAGGCCCTGGTGGGCGGCGGCCAGCGTGGCCGCCAGCGCCAGGTTCTCGCCCGCGGCCAGGTAACCCAGCCGCGCCGTGCGCATGCGGGCGCCCAGGTCGCGGCCGTCCGGCGTGACGTGGGAGAAGTAGCCGCGCGCGAACATGTCGCGGCTGTGGGCGCGTGCCAGGTCGGCCAGCAAGGGGTCGGCTTTCAGCGGCTGCAGGCCGCGCCGGGTGCGCTCGGCGTTCACCAAGTCCAGCATGGCATCCTCCAGCTCGGGCCGCGCCGCGGGGCGTGCCACGGTGAAGTGCAGCGGGATCGACTTTTTCGATTCGGGGGCCAGGGTCAGCGTCTGCAGGGTGCGATGCACCGCCGGGTCGAAGATCGGCGCCAGCTGCGCTTCCGCCCATTCGGCCGGCATCGCCAGCCGGGCCGCCAGCTCGCTGTTGCGGGCCTCGAGCCTCACGGGACCGAGCGGCACCGTCAGCAGCACGACGCCGGCCACGATGGCGAAGATGACGCCGTTGACCAGCCCCGGCGCCAGCCCCAGCAGGCGGTTGCCGGTGGCGCGATGCACCTCGGGAGGCGCGGTCCGTGCGACGGCCAGCATCGCCGCGCCCAGCAGGAAGTGCACGAGGAAGAACAGGACGACGAAGGCGAGCGGCGCCGCCCACACGCCCAATTGCGGCAGCAGCGCCTGGGCCCACGCGGCGGGAAAGCGGTAACCGAGGAAGGCCGCGGCCACGCTGGCCACCAGGGTCATCAGGTCGAGCGTGGCATACAGGAAGCCGCGGGCCCAGCCGTTGAAGGCGCCGATGAGGACGATGGTCGCCAGCAGGGCGTCTACGAAGTTGAATGTCATGCGGGCCGCAGTATCGGCCGCGGCCCTGAAAGGATGACGTAGG
>JAQGMU010000490.1 GCA_028292195.1 Ramlibacter sp.
AGCGCCTTCGGCTGGATGTCGCTGGCCGACTATGTGCGCGCCGAATTCCTGCGCAACCGGCAGATGGATTACGTTCGCGCAGCCAGGGCGCTGGGTGTCGGCAACAGCCGCATCATGTGGCGCCACATCCTGCCGAACAGCATGACGCCCGTGGTGACCTTCCTGCCGTTCCGCATGAGCGCCGCCGTCCTGGCCCTGACCTCGCTCGACTTCCTGGGCCTGGGGGTTCCGCCCGGCACGCCTTCGCTCGGTGAGCTGCTGGCCCAGGGCAAGCAGAACCTGGACGCCTGGTGGATCTCGATCTTCACCTTCCTGGTGCTGGTCGTCATGCTGCTGCTGCTGACCTTCATGGGCGACGCCTTGCGCGATGCGCTCGACCCCCGAAAGGCCGACAAATGATTCCCGCGCAGCGCACTTCACTCCCTCTTCCGCCAGCGGGAGAGGGCCGGGGTGAGGGCGGCCGCCTGCTCGATGTGAAGGACCTGCGGGTCGCCTTCGGTGGCAAGGCGGTGGTGCACGGCATCGCCTTCCACATCGCCCCGGGCGAAAAGCTGGCCCTGGTCGGCGAGTCGGGCTCGGGCAAGACCGTCAGCGCGCTCAGCATGCTGGGCCTGGTGCAGAACGCCGACGTCACGGGCAGCGCGATGTTCGACGCCGGCGAGCATGGCGGCACGCGCGACCTGTTGCGGCTGCCCGAGCGCGAGCTGCGCGCCATCCGCGGCCGCGACATCGCGATGATCTTCCAGGAGCCGATGACGGCCCTGAACCCGCTCTACACGGTGGGCGACCAGATCGCGGAAGTGCTGCAGCTCAAGGACGGCCTGACCCGCTCCGAAGCCTGGGCCGGCGCCATCGAGGCGCTGCGCGACACCGGCATCCCGGACCCGGAACGGCGGGTGCAGGCTTTCCCGCACCAGCTTTCCGGCGGCCAGCGCCAGCGGGCGATGATCGCGATGGCCCTGGCGGGCCGGCCGCGCCTGCTGCTGGCCGACGAGCCCACCACCGCGCTGGACGTGACGCTGCGGGTGCAGATCCTGGACCTGCTGGGCGAAATCCAGCGGCGCAACGGCATGGCCATGCTGCTGATCACCCACGACCTGAACATGGTGCGCAAGTTCGCCGACCGGGTCGCGGTCATGGAAAATGGCCACCTGGTGGAGCAGGGCACGGTGGCGGAAATCTTCGCCAACCCGCAACACCCCTACACGCGCAAGCTGATCCACAGCCGCCCCGAACGCGACGTGGACGAGGGTGCGGGCAGCGGCGCGGCGCCGGTGATGCAGGCCAAGGGCCTGGAGGTCAACTACCCCACCAGGCTGCCCGGCATCCGCGGCTGGTTCCGCAAGGGCGAGTTCCAGGCCGTGAAGGGCGCGGATTTCGCCGTCCGGCCCGGGCGCACCCTGGGCGTGGTGGGCGAGTCCGGCTCCGGCAAGTCGACCCTGGCCATGGCGGCCCTCGGCCTGATCCCGCACAAGGGCGAGCTGGACGTGGTGGACCGGCGCTGGGGCCCGGACGCGGCTTCCAACAAGGCCATCCGCCGGCTGGTTCAGGTGGTGTTCCAGGACCCGTTCTCCTCGCTGTCGCCGCGCATGACGGTGGAGGAAATCGTCGGCGAGGGCCTGCTGGTGCACCACCGGGAGCTGACCCTGGCCCAGCGGCGGGAGCATGTGATCCAGGCCCTGCGGGAAGTCGGGCTGGACGAGCCGCAGTTCGCCGGCCTGCTGCAGCGCTACCCGCACGAGTTTTCCGGCGGCCAGCGGCAGCGGCTGGCCATCGCCCGCGCCCTGATCGTCCAGCCATCGCTGCTGATCCTGGACGAGCCGACCAGCGCGCTGGACGTGACCATCCAGCAGCAGGTCCTGAAATTGCTGCAGCGGCTGCAGCGCGAGAAGGGCCTGGCCTACCTGCTGATCACTCACGACGTGGACGTGATCCGGGCGATGGCCCACGACGTGCTGGTGATGAAGGACGGCCTGGTCCTGGAGTCCGGCACGGTCGAGGAGGTCATGGAGCGCCCGCGCAACGCCTACACCCAGACGCTGGTGGCAGCGGCGACCTGAGCACGGCCCCATGTCCGACCGTCCGAGCTCCACCCCCATCCCCGAATCGGAGGTGGAACTGACGGCCATGCGGGCCCAGGGCGCGGGTGGCCAGAACGTCAACAAGGTGTCCAGCGCCATTCACCTGCGCTTCGACATCCGCAAGTCGTCGCTGGCCGAGGACCACAAGGAGCGGCTGCTGGCGCTGGCGGACCAGCGCATCACCCGCGACGGCGTGCTGGTGATCAAGGCGCAGAGCCACCGCAGCCAGGACATGAACCGGGCGGAGGCGCTGGGGCGGCTGCAGGAACTGGTGGACAGCGTGGCTCAGCCGCCGCGCGTGCGGCGCCCCACCAAGCCCACCCAGGGTTCCAAGCGGCGCCGGCTGGAGGGCAAGAACCTGCGGTCGCAGGTGAAAGTTCTGCGCGGCAAGGTCGATCTGTAGGCTGGGCTGCCACGCGGCTCAAGGGTTGACAAGGCCCTAAACCCTTGCGAATCAATGCTTTAACCGATACAATACTGACCTCACGACCAAACGGGCGGGTACCAACCGCCCGTTTTTTTTGGCTCAACCACTCACACTTGGCACTAATCGACATCGTCACGACAACTGTGGCCGGCCTCGGCTACGAACTGGTGGAACTCGATCGTTCCGCCGGGGGTACCTTGCGCGTGACGATCGACTTCCCCTGGAGTCCGGCGGCTGGAGAGGGCGTCGAGCGCGTGGTCAACGTGGAAGATTGCGAGCGCGTGACGCGCCAGCTGCAGTACACGCTGGAAGTCGAAGAGATCGACTACAAGCGCCTGGAAGTGTCATCGCCGGGCATCGACCGGCCGTTACGCAACGAGCAGGACTTCGAGCGTTTTGCCGGCGAGGTGGTCGACGTCACGCTGAAGGCGCCGATGGGCGCGGCGGCGGCGGGCCAGGTGGCACCCAGCCGCCGCAAGTTCCGCGGCACGCTGGAGCAGGCGCCTGATGGAAAAAGCTGGCAATTGATCTGGAGCGACGAGCCGGAACCGGCACCCGGTGTCCGGGTCTCGAAGAAGAAGGAGCCTGCGCCATTGCAGGCCCTGGGTTTCACGCTGGACGAGCTCAAGGAAGCGCGTCTGGCACCGATTGTGGATTTCAAGGGGCGCAAGCGCGCCGGGGTTCAGGAGCAAGGGAAATGAATCGCGAACTGTTGATGCTGGTGGACGCCATTTCGCGCGAGAAGAACGTTGAGCGCGACGTGGTGTTCGGCGCCGTGGAAGCGGCCCTCGCCCAGGCGACCAAGAAGCTGTACCAGGGCGAGGTGGACATCCGCGTGGCCGTCGACCGCGACAGCGGCGACTACGAAACCTTCCGCCGCTGGCTGGTGGTGCCGGACAACGCCGGCCTGCAGAACCCCGAAGCCGAGGAACTGTTGATGGATGCGCGCGAGCGCGTCGAAGGCGCCGAAGAGGGCGAGTACATCGAGGAAGGCATCGAGTCCCTCCCGATCGGCCGCATCGGCGCCATGGCCGCCAAGCAGGTGATCCTGCAGAAGATCCGCGACGCCGAGCGCGAGATGCTGCTGAACGACTTCATGTCGCGCGGCGACAAGATCTTCGTGGGCACCGTCA
>JAQGMU010000511.1 GCA_028292195.1 Ramlibacter sp.
CACGCTCATGAGCACCACCGTCAGCGGCACCGTGATGTTGAAGGTCTCGCCGGCCGTCACGTACGACACGAACAGCGCGTGGATGCCGCCCGCCACGCCCGCCAGCCCGCAGGACAGCGCGAAGGCCAGCAGCTTGTAGCGGAAGGTCGGCACGCCCATCACCTCGGCGACGTCTTCGTCGTCGTGGATGGCGAACAGGCCGGTGCCCAGCTTGGAAACCTGCACGCGCCAGGACACCAGCAGCGCGGCGATCATGGCCAGCAGCATCAGCAGGTAGAGCGACGCCGACGGCGTGGGCCCGAGCGGCGGCACCGCCACCGCGTTGAGGTAGATGCCGGGCCCGCCATCGATCGGCGTGTTCAGGATGATGGTGGCCACGACGAAGGTGACGGCCAGCGTCAACAGCGCGAACAGCTCGCCGCGCACCGCCTTCACGCGGAACACCACGAAGCCGAGCCCCAGCCCGAGCAGCGCCGGCAGCAGGGCCGCGGCCGGCAGCGTGGCGAGGAAGGGCCAGTTGAAGCGTCCGGACAAGACGGCGGTGGCGTACATGCCGATGCCGAAGAAGGCGCCGTGGCCGAACGAGAAGTAGCCCGAGTAGCCGGACAGGATGTTCCACGACAGCGCCAGCACCGCCCAGTGGCACACCAGGTACAGGAAGGACTCGTAGAACGACGGCAGCCCGAGCCAGGGCACGCAGGCCAGCGCCGCGCCGGCGGCGAGGATGCCGGGCACGGCCCTGTTCACGTGCCCGCCTTGGCGGGGCGAAACAGCAGCATCACGATCAGCAGCGAGAACGAGACGATGGGCGCCCAGGACGGCGAGGCCACCGCCATGGTGATGGCCTCGCTGACGCCGATGATCACGCCCGCCGCCAGCGGCCCCAGCGCGCTGCCCAGCCCGCCCAGCATGACGGCTGCGAACACCACGCCGACCCAGGCGAAGATCTGCGACGGCGCCAGCGTGAAGGTGAGCGCCAGGCAGACGCCGGCCACGCCGGCCAGTGCGGCGCAGCCGCCGGCCAGCAGCAGCGCGAGCGAACGGGCGTCGATGCCGAAGGCCGCGGCGATCGGCCCGTCCTCCGCCATCGCCCGCATCGCCTTGCCCAGGTCGGTGTAGCGCATTGCGGCCCAGATGCCGAACGAGAGGGCCAGTGCCAGCACCAGCGTCAGCAGTTCCGGCACCGGCACGTACAGGCGCCCCACCATGAACTTCATCGAGTTGTAGGGCGACTCCAGCTTGCGGTAGTCCGCCGTCCACACGCCCTGGATGCCGCT
Organism: Ramlibacter sp.; assembly: GCA_028292195.1. Classification (GTDB taxonomy): domain Bacteria; phylum Pseudomonadota; class Gammaproteobacteria; order Burkholderiales; family Burkholderiaceae_C; genus Ramlibacter. Next base: position 1,278 of record JAQGMU010000511.1, read on the forward strand.
TTCGATGACCACCGTGATGCCGAAGGTGACCAGCAGCGAATTGAAGGGCGTGATCGCAAAGCGTGACAGCAGCCACTGCATGGCCACCCCGATGAAGAAGAACAGCGGCGGCACCACCAGCAGTGCCAGCAGCGGATCGAGCTTCCAGGCCGTGGCCATCTGGTAGCTCAGGTAGCCGCCCAGGAAGACCAGCCCGAAGTGCGACAGGTTGATCTGGCGCAGCAGGCCCCAGGTCAGCCCCAGCCCCAGGCCGATCAGCCCGTACAGGGCGCCGATGAAGACGCCCGACAGGATGGACTGCGCCAGCAGGTTGAAGCTGGGAAGCGACATCGCCCCAGGTGCCTCAGCGCACCTGCAGCCGCGCGCCGGGAGCGGCGAACGACTCGGGCCAGATCACCTTCCAGGCGCCGCCCTGCACCTGCTTGATCTTCATCAGGTCGTCGCCGTAGTTGCCCGGGCCGTCGAAGCGCAGCCGCCCCTGGATGGTGTCGACCCTGTTCTTGCGCAGGTAGTCGGCGATCTTGCGGTCGTCGAAGCTGTTGGCCCCGCGCACGCCCGCCTCCAGGATCTGCCAGGCGGAGTACGACGCCGCCGCCTGCACCTCGACGTGGGTGTCGGGCAGCCCGGCCACCGCGGCACGCTCGTTGAACACCTTGACGAATTCGGCCGCGATGCCCTGGTTGGTGAAGGGCGGATGCTCCTCGAAGATGGTGACGGCCAGCGCGTTGGTGCCCTCCGGCGACTTGGTCATCGGCCCCGGCGCCGGATAGAGGTGGAAGTGCAGCGGCGGCACGTAGTCGATCTTCTTCATCGCCTCCAGCAGCATGTTGCCTTCCAGGCCGATGTCGCCTATCCACAGCAGGTCGGGGTTGGCGTCCTTCACCTGCGCGGCGATCGGGCCGAAGTCGCGGTTGCCGAAGTCCCATTCGAGGAACAGCACCTCCTTGTAGCCGCGCTTCTTCGCCACCTCGCGCCCGCCCAGCGACATGAAGTGGATCGACGGGAACTTGCTGGTGACGATGGCGATGGTCTTGGGCGGCCGCTTGGCCGTGGCCATCAGGTCGAACAGCGAATTCGACACCGTGTTCTGCGGGTCCGGCCCGAGCGACCAGGCCGGGAACTGCATGTCGTACTTGGCCAGCGAGGGAATGCCGAAGGTGTGGTGCACCAGCACCTTGTTGTAGCGCTGGGCCACGCCCATGGCCGACAGGATCGCGCCGGTGGCATAAGGGCCCATCAGCAGGTCCACCTTGTCCGAGGTGACCAGCTGTTCGTACAGCGTGCGGGCCAGCTCCGGCTTGGACTGGTCGTCCTTCACGATCCATTCCACGCGGCGCCCCAGCAGCCCGCCGCGCTGGTTCAACTGCTCCACGTAGATCTCGCCCACCAGCTTGTGGGTGAGCGCGGTGGCCGAGAGCGGGCCGGTGAGGGCCAGCGTGCTGCCGATGCGCAGCGGCGCGCCGGCGGGCACCTGGGCCAGCACGGGCCCGGCGAGCAACGCACCGGCGGCGGCGCCGGTGGCGGAAAGAAGGCGGCGGCGGCGAATGTTCACGCTTGTGCTCATGGCTTGTCTCCTGTAGTTCTGGTAAAAAATCAGCGGCTCGGCGTCACGCGCGCGGCTTCCAGCCCTGCGCCAGTTCCTCGTTGTGCTCGCCCAGCACGGGCGGCGCCGTCACTTCCAGCGGGCGCTGCCCATCGTAGGAAACGGGCGAACGCACGGTCCGGAAGGTGCCCACCACCGGGTGCTCGGTTTCGATGAACAGCTGCAGGTGCCTGGCCTGCGCATCGTCCGGCACTTCCGCGGTCGTGTACATCGGGGAATGCGGCACGTCCTGGGCTTCCAGCCGGCGGCACCATTCGGAGCGGTCCTGCCTGCGAAAGATCGGCCGCAGCACCTCGATCAGCGCTTCCTGGTTGTCGATGCGGCCCTGCCGGCTGGCGAAGCGGGCGTCGTCGAAGAAGTCCGGCAGCTCCATCGCGGCGGCCAGCCCCTGCCAGAACTTCTCGGGGGAGGACATGTGCAGCGCGACCCAGCCGCCGTCCTTGCACTCCAGCACATAGGACTGCGAGACGCTCGGCCGGCTGAATGGGCCCATCACTTCGTTGGCGGAGAACAGGTGCTGGAAGGCGTCGAGGTTGAAGTGCGTCATGGCCTCGAACATCGAGAGGTCCACGCGGCGCGCGGTGCCGCGCTTTTCGCGGTCGTACAGCGCCCCCAGGATGCCGTAGGCGGCGTAGAAGCCGGTGACCAGGTCGGCGATGGCCGGGCCCACCACGCGGGGGTTGGCCGGGTTCACCAGCAGCCGCAGGTAGCCGCTGGCCGCCTGCGCCACGCTGTCGTAGGTGGGGCGGTGCGCCGCCGGGCCGGTGGCGCCGAAGCCGCTGATGGCGCAATAGATCAACTTGTCGTTCAGGCCGGACAGGCGCTCGAAGCCGGTGTTGATGGTCTCGGCGAAACCGGGCCGGAAGTTCTGGATGTAGACGTCGGCGTCCTTCAGCAGCGCGTCGAACTTCTCCAGGTCGGCCGGCTGCTTGGTGTTGAGCGTGACGCTGCGCTTGTTGCGGTTGACCGTCTGGTAGTGCGGCGAATACAGGCCGCCCTTGAAGGCGCGGAACGGGTCGCCGGTGCCTGGCAGCTCCACCTTCACCACGTCGGCGCCCAGGTCGGCCAGCAGCATGGAGGCGGCCGGGCCGGTGATGAAGGTGCCGTGCTCCAGCACGCGCACGCCCGCGAGCACCTTGATCACCGGCCGGCCTCCGGCATTCCGCCCGTGTATTCGAACTCGCGCGTGGCCTGGTAGGAGAGCGCGAAGCCGATCGGATCGTTCAGTTCCTCGCTCAGGTGGGCGATCAGGCTGGCGGTGCGGGCCAGCATCGGCACGCCGCGCAGCGCATTCACCGGGAAACCCACGCCCAGCAGCACCGCGGGGATCGCACCCGAGACATTCAGCTTGAGGTCCTTGCCGACCACGCCGGGAATGATGTCCTCCACCACCTTGGCGATCTCGACGAAGTGCTGGCCGCCGCCGGCGCGCAGCGAGGCCTGGAACAGCGCATCGACCCGCGGATCACGCCGCTTGTGTTCAGGGTGGCCGTAGCCCGCGATCGGCAGCTTCTTCTCGCGCCGCGCCGCCACCACCGCCCTGGCTGCGGCCCGCAGGTCGCCGCCGTTCGCCTTCGCCGCTTCGTCGATCTCGACGTACAGCCGGCCCGCGGTTTCGGAGGCGCCCAGGATCACCGAACCCGAGCCGAGGAGGCCCGCCGCCACCGCGCCCTGCATGGCATCCGGCGCCGCAGCCAGCGTCATGCGCGCGGCCTGCACGCTCGGCACCAGTCCGTGCTCCGCGATCGCCACCAGCGTGGCATTGAGCACCGCGCTGGCCGCCGCGTCGGGCTTGCGTCCGGTGAGCAGCAGGAAGAAGTAGTCGCCGAAATTGACCTGGCCGATCAGCTCCTGCGCCAGGTCGTGCCCGCGCACGACGATGGTGTCCTCGTTGGAGGTGCAGATGGCCGAGCGCGGCACCGTGGCCTTGCCGATTTTCAAGATGTTTCTCCTGTAGGCTGGGTTCGCGAAGCGACCCCAGCGATCACGCCGAAGGCACCAGCCTGAAGTCGTACTTCGCCGTGTAGTACGCCCTGCTCATGCTCCGCCCGTCCGGCGCCGTGCCCGGCGCGTGCTTGGGAAAGTCCACGATCAGGCTGTTGCGCACCCCGAAGACCGCGTCCGAGTCCAGGTAGGGGCTGTCCTTGACGAACAGGTGCGTGACCAGCCGCTCGTGGCCAGGCGCGTTGAACATCATGTGCATGTGGCCGGGCCGATTGAGGTGGCGCCCCATCTTCTCCAGCATCGTCCCGACCGGGCCATCGCCGGGCACCGGGTAGAACGTCGGCTTGATCGACCAGAAGCGGTAGTTGCCGTCGGCGTCGGTGCGGAACTGGGCCCGCAGGTTCATGCTGTCGCCCTTCTGCATGTCGTAGAGGCCGCCCTCGTCGCCGGACCAGACGTCCAGCGCGCAGTTGCCGACGGGTTTGCCGAAGGTGTCGGTCACGCGTCCGTGATACAGCGTGGGCTCGCCGAAGCCTTCGCCGATGTCCGCGCCCAGCTCCAGCCGGGGCGCGCCGGGCCAGAAGAAGGGGCCCTGCACCGTGGCCTCGGTCGGCTTTTCGCCCGGCTGGTCGGCCAGCGCCCGGGCGCCGCGCGCCTGCTCCAGCGCCACGACCAGCATCGAGAGACCCAGCGTGTCCGACAGCAGGATGAATTCCTGCCGCTTGCCGTCGCACTTCTGGCCGGTGGCGGTCAGGAACTGGATGCCGGCCATCCACTCGTCCGGGGTCAGGTCCACCTCGCGCATGAAGGCGTGGGCGTGCTTCACCAGCGCCGTCATCACCTGCTTGAACCGCGCGTCCCTGCACTCGCCCATGCGGTCGACGACGGCCTGGGCGAAATCGCTTGCTTCCAGTTGGGCCATGGCTTGTCTCCTTCGTTCGGGCGGAGTCTAGGAGCGGCAAGGCCGCGTTGAAAGTGATGAATTTCGACCGTTATGATCGATGCTATCGATCGCAATAAGGGCGAACCCGCACATGGAACTGAGGCACCTGCGCTACTTCGACGCCGTCGCCGAGACCCGCAACTTCACCCGCGCGGCGGAACGGCTGCACGTGACGCAGTCAACGCTGTCGCACCAGATCAAGCAGCTGGAGGAGGAGCTGGGCACCATCCTGTTCGACCGCAGCGGCAAGCACGTGCGCATGACGGAGGCCGGCGAGATCCTGCGCAGCCACATGACGCCGGCGCTGGAACAGATCGACCTGGGGCTGCAGGCGCTGCGGGCGCCGGCCGAGGTCATCACCGAGAGCATCCGCCTGGGCACCACGCCCAGCTTCAACACCCAGATGGTCCCGCAGTGCGTGGCCACCCTGCTCAAGTCCTACCCCGGCATCCAGGTCACGGTGGAGGAACTGGCGGCCGGCCAGATCCTGAAGCGCCTGCGCTCCGGCCACCTGGACCTGGCGGTGTCCTATCCTCCGGCCGAAGGCAGCGACCTGTGGTTCGAGCCGCTCTACAACGAGGAACTGCGGCTGGTGGTGGCGGCGGACCACCCGCTGGCGCGCCGCCGCCGCGTGCGCATGGTGGAACTGCACGCCCTGCGCATGGCGCTGCTGTCGCCGCAATTCCTCACCCGCAAGCTGCTGGACGACTGCTTCGCCGCGGCGGGCGCCAAGCCGCTCGTGGTGGCGCAGCTCAATTCGGTGTCGCCGATGATCGAGCTGATCCGGCGGACCGACCTGGCCGGGATCATTCCGGAGAGCGCGGTGGGCCAACGGGAGGGCCTGCGGGTGATCCCCCTGGAGGACCCGACACCGATCCGCACGCCGGGGATGCTGTGGCCCAAGGGGGCGACGCGGTCACCCGTGTTGAAGCATTTTGCGGAGATCATCCGCAGGACAGCCGGGACGGCGGCTTAAGGAAGCCGCCAACGGCGTGTGGGCCCTGTCCCACAGCATCCGCCTCGTCCCGCCTGCGCCCGCACGGCCGCGCTATGCGATAGTGCGAGTCCATGAACAACCGCTTCCTCCTGGCCGTCCTTTCCCTTGGCTTGGCCGGCAACGCGTTCGCAGGCGGCGGCGGCATGAGCAAGGATGCGTACCAGGCCGCGCAAGCGCGCGTCGAAGCCACGCAGAAGTCCGAAGTGCAGGCCTGCGACGGCGCGAAAGGCCATGCGCGCGACATCTGCCGGACTGCCGCCAAGGGCCGCGGCAAGGTCGCGCTGGCCGAACTCGTTGCGGACTACCAGCCCAGCCCCGCGGCCGACCGGGCCGTGATGATGGCGCAGGCCGATGCCGACTACGACCTGGCCCGCCAGCACTGCGACGAAGCCCAGGGCCCCGCCAAGGACGCATGCCGGGCGCGCGCCGACCATGTTCGCGAAGCCGCGGTGCGCCTGGCGAAGATCGAGCGCGTGGAGGCCACGCGCCGGCTCAAGGCCAAGGGCAGCAACGGCGGCCCGGTCGCGGTGCAGCAGTCCCCCGACGAGAAGTACGCCGCCGAGAAGGCGCGCTGCGGCATGCTGGGCGAAGAGCGCGACAACTGCCTGATCGAGGCGAAGCGCCGCTTCCACAGAGGCTGAACTCAGGCCGGGCGCGCGCCCTCGAACGCATCCTGCAGCAAAGCCCGGATCGCGTCCCGTTCCAGCGGCCGCGGGTTCGGGTACTGGTTGCTCATCGCGATGTCGCAGGCCTGGTCCAGGTCCTGCGCCTTCATGCCGATGTCTTTCAGCGCCACCGCCGCGCCATTGTCCCTGGCCAGGTCATACACCGCCCGCGGCGCGCTCTTTCCCTCGAGCGCCCGCGCGATCTTGCGCATCGCCTCCGGCGCCGCGGCGGCGTTGTAGGCCAGTGCGTGCGGCAGCACGATGGTGTGGACTTCAGCGTGCGGCAGGTTGAAGCTGCCGCCCAGCGTGTGGCACAGCTTGTGGTGCAGCGCCATGTCGACCGAGGCCAGCACCGTGCCGCAGAGCCAGGCGCCGTACAGCGCATCGCCGCGCACCTCGATGTCGCGCGGCTGCGCCCGCACGCGCGGCAAGGCCTGGCCCAACGCGCGGATGCCCTCCTCCGCCATCAGCTCGATGATCGGATTGCTCGTCGCCGAGTACAGGCCCTCGGCGGCATGGGCGATGGCGTTCATGCCACTGGTGATGCTCATGGCCACCGGCAGCCCGAGCGTCAGCTCGGGGTCGTACAGCACCGTGCGCGGCAGCACCCGATCGTCGCGGCCGGTCTTTTTCAGGCCGGCCTCGGTGATGCCGTAGACGGAGGTCATCTCGGAGCCCGCATAGGTAGTCGGGATGGCGACGATGGGCAGCGGGGACTCCAGCGCGATCGCCTTGCCCAGGCCCACGGTGGAACCGCCGCCGATGGCCACCGCGCAATCGGCGCCAAGCTTTGCCGCATAGGCCCGCGCCTCGCGCGCGGTCTCGATCGGCACGTGCATCACCGCGCGGTCGAAGACGCCCGCCGCACGCGCACCCAGCAGCGCGGCGACCATTTCCGCGGAGGCCCGCTGCTCCGGCGTGGACAGCACGATCGCCTTGCGGGCGCCGAGGCGGTCGACCTCGGCGGACAGTTGCTGCAAAGTGCCGGCGCCGAACAGGACGCGCGCCGGGCGGCCGATGTAGGTGAAGGGTTTCATGGGAGCTCCTTGGTGGGGTCGCCTGCGGCGAACCCACCCTACGAGAGGCCGAGCGCGGAAACGATTTTCCGGCCGGAGGCGCGCAGTTCCTCCAGCCCCGCGCGCAGGTCTACGCCCAGCAACTGGCCATGCCGCTTCTTCCAGCGGCCGGCCACCATCACGCTGTCGATGTTGGCCAGCGAGGCCTGGAACACCACCGAGCTGACCGGGTCGTGCACAGGCTGCATGTTCAGGTCGCTGGCGCGGATGACGACCAGGTCGGCCTGCTTTCCGACGGCCAGCGAACCGATGCGGTCCTGCTGCTGCAGCATGCGCGCGCCTTCCATCGTCACCCAGGCCAGCGCTTCGCGGGTGGTGATGGTGGACGTCGGCGGGATCGTCATGAACTCCTCGCGGTACGCCACGTTGTCGAGGCTGCGCTGGATGCCCAGCGCAATGCGGGCCTGGCTGATCATGTCGCCGCCCAGGACGCTTTCCAGGTCCACGCCCAGCGAGGGCGCACGGCCGAACTTTCGCAGCCGGCCCGTCAGCGGGTGGCCATGGCCCTGCGACATCTCGTTCTCGGCGGCGGCGGAAAAGCTCATTCCCAGCTCGCAGAAACGCTCCAGCTGGGCGTCGCTGAGCGCATGCCCGTGCACGATGTTGATGTTGGGCCCGAGCAGGCCCTCATCCTCCAGCCGCTCCCAGCCCTCGGGCGTGCGGGCTGGCCCGCCGCCCTGGTGCAGCGAGGCGATCAGCCCCAGCTCCCGCGCCATGCGGAAGTCGTGCATGGCCACGGCCAGCGTGGAGTAGTGCGGGCCGAGCACGGCGGCGTGGATGGCCAGCAGCGGGTCGCCCTGGTGCTTCTTCAAGAGCCGCTCGATTTCCTGGCGCGGGTGCGGCACTTCCCAGAACGGCGTCTGGCCCGGCTTCGGGTCCGGCTTGGGCGTGCCGTGGAAGAAGGCGGCGCGGATGCCGCTGGAGCGCAGGCCGGCGATGGCCGCGTCGTTGTGCTCCGGCGTCGGGTTGTTGTGGCACCAGTCGGCCAGCGTGGTGGTGCCGCAATTCAGCTGGTTCAGCGCGCCCATGCGGGTGGCGATGTGCAGGTCCTGGGGCGTGAACACCGTGGCCAGGCCGGCATGCATCTTCTGGAAGTACTCCAGCAGCGTCCAGTTCGACGCCACGCCGCGCAGCGCCGTCTGCCAGGTGTGCATGTGGGCGTTGACCAGGCCAGGGATCACGATGCAGCCGCTGGCGTCGACGACCTCGGCATCGTCCACCTTCAGCGAAGGTGCGATGGCCTCGATCGTGCCGCCGCGCACCAGCACGTCGGCCACCGGCAGGTCGCCCTGGCGGTCCATGGTGACTACCGTGGCGCCGCGTATCAGTGTCTGTTGGGCCATGGCTCAGTCCACCCGGTAGTCGACCTGGTGCCGCGCAATCCGCAGGTCGCCGATCTCCTGTTTGACCCGAAGATGCTCGGGATGGCTGGCATAGGCATCCAGCGCCGCCTGCGATTCGAACTCGCTGTACAGGACGACGTCGCAGGCATAGTCCACGCGGCTCTGGTCGGCGCCGATCTCCAGGTGCAGCAGCCCGGGCACGCGGCCGCGCAGGCTGTGGAAACTGCGCCGCAGCTGCTCGACGCCGGCCGCCTTCTCCGCGGAGCTGGCGCCGCGCAGGTTCCACATGACGATGTGCCGGATCAACGCGGCTCCCCACCGGGGTTGAGCACGAAGTCGTACTCCACCAGGTACTTGCCGTCCGGCTGCTTCACCCAGTCGGCCACCAGCGACTGCCGCACGCCGAACACCGCATCCGAGTCGAGGTAGCTGTCGCCGTTGCGGAACACGTGGGTGATCAGCGTCTCGTAGCCACGCGCCTTGATCATGAAGTGCAGGTGCGCCGGCCGCCACGGATGGCGCCTGGTCGCCCGCAGCATGTCGCCCACCGGGCCGTCGTCCGGGATCGGGTAGGGCTCGGCCAGGATGGTGCGGAAGTGGTAGCTGCCGTCGCGGGCGGCGTGCAGCACGCCGCGCGCCTGGTGGGTTTCGACGTCGGTGCGCTGCACGTCGTACTTGCCCTCTGCATCGGCCTGCCAGACGTGGATCTCGGCACCCGGCACCGGCTCGCCGGCCAGGCCGCGGACGTGGCCGCGCACCTCGCACGGCTCGCCGGCGGCGCCGCGCGCCACGTCCTCGCCAAGGTCGAAGCTGGGCGCACCTTCGACGTAGAACGGACCGAACACGGTCGCCTCGGTGCAGCCGGCGGGTTTGTCGTTGTTCATGGCCACCGTCAGCATCGACAGGCCCAGCGTTTCCGACAGCAGGATGAACTCCTGCCGCTTGTCGTCGGTCTTGTGGCCGACGCGGGTGAGGAACTCGATGCCCTGGAGCCATTCGGCCTCGGTCAGCTTCACGTCGCGCGCGAAGGCATGCAGGTGCTGCACCAGGCTGGTCATGATCTCCTTCAGGCGGGGATCGGGCGTCTCCGCCAGGCGCGCGATGACGGCCTGGGTGATGTTGTCCTGGGTCAGGTTGCGCATGGGAATCTCCGGCCGCGGCTGCGGCATGGGGTGCACTTTAGGCGGCGGCCATAATTTGCGAAAGCGGCTGCGGGCAAATGAGTTTTCCGCGGCATGGAACAAAGCCGCCTCCCCAGGCGCGGCGCAGGAGATTTGCAGTGGACCGCTGGACCGAAATGGCTTTGTTCGTACAGGTCGCCGAGACCGGCAGCCTCAGCCGTGCGGCGGAGGAACTGGGGCTGTCCAACGCCGCCGCCAGCCGCCACCTGTCGGCGCTGGAGGAGCGCTTGGGCGCGCGGCTGGTGGAGCGCAACACCCGCCGCCTGTTCCTCACCGAGCCGGGGCAGGAGTTCCTGCGCCGCAGCAAAGCCATCCTGGCCGACCTGCACGACGCCGAATCGGCCGTCAACGCGTCGACCCTCAATCCCACCGGCACGCTGCGGGTGACGGCCTCGCTGTCGTTCTCGATGCACCACATCGCGCCCTTGCTGCCCGAGTACACCCGGCGCTACCCCAACGTGAACGTGCATGTGGAGACGGCGAATCGCTACCTGGACCTGATCGACAACAACATCGACGTCGCCATCCGCACCCGCGAGGTGGAACCGGACTCCAACATCACGATCCGGCGGCTGGCGGAGACGCGCCGCATCCTGGCCGCGTCACCGGGCTACCTGGGCCGGGTGGGCACGCCGCGGGCGCTGGAGGATCTGGCGAAGCACGCGGTGCTGGTCTACACCTACGCCAACCACCCCCACGAGCTGCGCTTCACCCGCGACGGCGAAACCACCACGGTGTCGGTGAAGGGCCTGCTCGAGTCGAACGACGGCCAGGTGCTGCGGGCCGCGGCGCTGGAGGGCCTGGGCATCCTGGTGCAGCCGACCTACATCCTGTACGACGACATCGTGGCCGGCCGGCTGGTGCCGGTGCTGGACGCGTGGGACCTGCCGCGGCTGACGGTGAACCTGGCCTACCCGAGCCGCAAGCATCTGTCGGCGAAGGTGCGGACCTTCATCGACTTCATCGTGGAGCACTTCGACCGGATGGAATACGAGCGGAAGTGGACGACGCGGTTCAACTATTGAACGTGGTGGGGTCGCTTCGCGAACCCACCCTACAACCGTGGTGGCGTTCGTGCGGTGGGGTCGCTTCGCGAACCCACCCTA
>JAQGMU010000551.1 GCA_028292195.1 Ramlibacter sp.
TGGGCGAGCGCGCGCCAATTGGCGGTGCCGTGTCCTTCGATGGCGCGCGGATCGTTCGGGGCGTGTGGCGACAGGTCCTTGTCGCAGCGCATGACCATCTCCCCGATCATCCCCTGCAGACCCATGCGCTGGCCGTCCTCGGGGCTGTAGATGCGCGTCACGCCGTAGTCGTGCAGTTCGCGGATCTCGGACGGCACGATCACGCCGCCGCCGCCGCCGAACACCTGGATGTTTTCGCCCCCGCGCTCGCGCAGCAGGTCGACCATGTACTTGAAGTACTCGACGTGGCCGCCCTGGTAGGAACTGATGGCGATGCCCTGCACGTCTTCCTGCAGGGCCGCGGTCACGACCTCGTCGACGCTGCGGTTGTGCCCCAGGTGGATCACCTCCGCGCCCATGCCTTGCAGGATGCGCCGCATGATGTTGATGGCGGCGTCGTGGCCGTCGAACAGGCTGGCCGCGGTGACGAAGCGCACCTTGTGGGTCGGACGGTAGTTGGCTAGCGCCTTGAATTCGGCGGACAGATCGGTCATGGGGGCAAGTCTCCTCCCTCGACCTTAATTGACGTTTACGTCAACGTCAATGGATACCCCCTCATCGCGCCTTCATTTCACCCGGATCCCGGCGATGCCCTCCTTGGGCGGCGGGTAGCGCAGCTTGAGGGCGCTCAGGGCGTCGCGCACCATGGTGCCGATCATGATGTTGCGGTGGGTCTTGGAGTTGGCCGGCACGATGGTCCAGGGCGCGTAGTCCGTCCCGGTCTGCGCCAGCGCGAATTCGTAGGCCTTCTGGTAGGCGCTCCAGCGCTGCCGCACCTCCAGGTCGTGCGTATCGAACTTCCAGGCCTTGCTGGGGTCGTCGATGCGCGCCTGCAGCCGCTGCCGCTGTTCGTCCTTGCTGATCAGCAGCATGAACTTGAGGATCACGGTGCCGGTTTCGGTGAGCAGCAGCTCGAAGTCCTTGATCTGGCGGCAGCGGATCCGCGCATCGGAGGTCTTCATGCCCTGTTCCGCCATCGGCACCAGCACGTCCTCGTAGTGGCTGCGGTTGAAGATGGTCAGTTCACCGGCGGCGGGCACGCGCTGGTGGATGCGCCAGAGGAAATCGTGGGCGTGCTCCTCGTCGGTGGGCGCCCGAAAGCCGTGGGCGCGCGTGCCCAGCGGGCTGACGCGGTTGAACACGGCGCGGATGGTGCCGTCCTTGCCGGAGCCGTCGGTGCCCTGCAGCACCACCAGCAGCTTGAAGCGGCGGTCGGCGTACAGCAGGTTCTGCAGCTCGTCGATCTCCCGGGCCAGCGCGTCCACCGCTGCCTTGTCGGCGTCCTTGTCGCCCAGCGAAAAGGGTTCGGCATCCGGGTCGAGCGAAGCCAGGGAAATGCCGCGCGGCGGCGGCTCCCGCACCTGCCACACGGCCAGGTCCTTGCGCGCGCGCTTGCCCTTCGCCATTCAACCGCCGCCGTACAGGTAGTTGGGCAGCCACAGGGTCAGGCCGGGCCAGATGTACATGAACACCATGCAGATGATAACGATCACCATGTACGGCATCATCCCCGCGAAGATCTGGTTGATCGTCACGTGCGGGGGCGAAACGCCCTTGAGGTAGAAGGCCGACATCGCGACCGGCGGCGACAGGAAAGCGGCCTGCAGGTTGACGAACACCAGCACACCCCACAGCATGGGATCGATGTGGAAGTGCTGCAGCAGCGGCAGGAAGATCGGCACGAAGATCACGATGATCTCGGTCCATTCCAGCGGCCAGCCGAGCACGAAGATGATCGCCTGCGACACCAGCAGGAACTGGATGGGCGACAGGTTCATCCCCAGCACCCAGCGCTCCACCAGGCTCTGTCCGCCCAGGATGGCGAAGACGGCCGAGAAGATCGCCGAGCCGATGAACAGCCAGCACACCATGGAGGTGGTCTTGGCGGTGAGGAACACCGCTTCCTTGGTGCGCTGCCAGTTGAGCGTGCCCGCCTGCCACGCCATCAGGAAGGCGCCCGCCGCGCCGACCGCGGCCGACTCGGTGGCCGTCGTGATGCCGAACAGGATCACCGCCAGCACCACGAAGGTGAGGATGGCCAGCGGCATCACCGAGGAGGTCAGCATGCGCAGGATCTCGAACTGCTCGCCGTCGAACTTCCAGTAGTACCAACCCAGCAGCACAAGCATGATGGCGCAGGTGATCCAGAAGCCGGTGTAGAACGCAGGCGGCACGGCGACGTGCACCGTTTCGCCCTGCGGTTCGTCCAGCCGCTTGAGCGCTTCGTTGCCATCCGCCGGCGCCGCAGCCGCGGCGGCCGGCGCGGAATCGGCTGGCTCCTTCAAGCCGCTCGCGTCGGCGGGCGGCTCCTGCAGCGCCCCGCTGGCGGCGCCCTCCGCCGGCGGCTCCCGCAGGCCCCCGGCCGCAGGGGACCCGGGGCTGCCGCCGGCCGGCGCCGCCGCCTGCGGCTGCAGCGCGGCGGGTGCCATGACGGTGGGAGGCTCGACCTTCTGCGAATAGATCACCACGTACCACCAGACGGTGCCCAGCGTCACAACCGTCAGCAGCAAGGGCACCAGCGCCATGCCGAGGCCGCGCACCAGCATGCCCCAGCTGATCGCCATGCCCTGGGCCTGGGCCCGCAGCGCTTTCGCGGGCGCGACCACGGCGGCCAGCAGCGCCGGCATCATCCGCGGCGAATAGGCGGCCGACAGGTGCTGCACCCAGGGCGAGACCGGCGCCTTCATCTGGTCGGCGGGCAGCGCCGGCGCGATCTTCGGATTGATCAGCACCCAGCCGATCACGTAGATCAGGTAGAGCAGCGCGAGGAAGAAGCCGGGGAACATGGCGGCCGCATACAGCTTCACCACCGACTGGCCGGCCACCGCGGCGTAGACGATGATCATCACCGAAGGCGGGATCAGGATGCCGAGCGTGCCGCCGGCCGTGATCACGCCGGCAGCCAGCCGCACGTCGTAGCCGGCGTTGAGCATGGGCCGCATCGCGATCACGCCCATCAGCACGACCACCGCGCCGACCAGCCCGGAGGCGATGCCCCAGAAGGTGCAGATGATCAGCGTGGTGACGGCCAGCGAACCGGGCACGCGGCGGAACGCCAGCTGCACGCTGTGGAACATCTTGTCCACCAGCGCGCCGCGCTCCATCACGTATCCCATCAGCACGAACAGCGGTATCGACAGCAGCGTGTCGTTGTTCATCGCCCCGAAGGCGCGCTGCACCATCAGGTCGAAGATCTTGTTGTTCCAGAAGTGGACGCCGGGATCGTAGAAGGCGACGAAGCCGAACATGATGCCCAGCCCCATCAGCGTGAAGGCCGTGGGGAAGCCCAGCATGATCACGACGACGATCAGCGCCAGCATCGTCAGGCCCAGGGCCGCATTGCTCATCATTCCTGCTCCATGCGCTGGCGCGCCGCTTCGTCGATGGACTTGGCGCGGGCAATGGCATCGCGCTTCGTGTCCTCGTCCACGTAGATGCTGCCGGCCAGCTGCTGTTCGACGACGTCGATCTCCTGCGCATCGTCCAGCCGCGGCGTCCATTCGCCGCGTTTCAGGCAGACGATGCAGCGCAGCATCTCGGAGATGCCCTGCACCAGCACGGTGGCGCCGGCCAGCGGGATGATGTACTTGAAGGGGTAGATCGGCAGCGGCGTCGCGTTGAACGTGGTCTCGTGGATCTTCAGGGCGTCGCCCGCGTACACCCAGCCGGCCCAGGTGAGCGCCATGATGCCGGGGAGGAAGAACGCGAAGTACAGCACGAGGTCCAGCGCGGCCTGCCGGCGCGGCTTCATGTTGCCGTACAGGAAGTCGCCGCGCACGTGGCCGTCGTGGGCCAGCGCGTAGGCGCCCGACATCATGAACAGGGTGCCGTACAGCATGTTGCTCACGTCGAACACCCAGGCGGTCGGCATGTTCAGGATGTAGCGCTTGAAGACCTCGACGGTGACCAGCAGCATCAGCGCCACGATCAGCCAGGCGAAGGCCTTGCCGATCCAGGTGCTGGCCGACTCCACGCCATGCAGCAGATTGTCGATCGTCATATGGGTGTCTTTGAAAGGGACTAGGGGCTAGGGACTAGGGTCTAGGGGATGCGACTTCCCCAGGCCCTAGCCCCTAGCCCCTAGTCCCTACTGCGGAATCAGACCTTCTTGCCGCTGAAGTAGCGGTTCCACGCCATCTTGAAATCGACTTCGTAGTCGTTCTGCCACTGGCCGGCGCGGTGGGCGAATTCCTTCTGCGAATCGAGCACCCGCTTGAAGAACGGGTTGTCGACGGACTTCTTGGCGACCACGCGGTCCCAGGCGTCGAGCTGCGCCCTCAGGATCGAGTCGGGCGTCTTGTAGAACGCCACCTTGTCCTTGGTCTTGAGCTCGATGTAGTCCTTGGAGTTGCGGTCGATCGCCTTCCAGCTGAAGTCGGCCGACGAGGCCTGCACCGCATAGTCGATGATGGACTTGAGGTCCGGCGCGAGCGCGTTGTACTTGGCCTTGTTGAACAGGATTTCGAACTGCTCGCCCGACTGGTGGAAGCTTTGCAGCATGCAGTTCTTGGCGACGTCGGGGAAGCCGAGCGCGCGGTCGGAGGATGCGTTGTTGAATTCCGCCGCCTCGATCAGCCCGCGGTCCAGCGCCGGCACGATCTCGCCGCCGGGCAGCGGGTTGACCGCGGCGCCGAGGTCGGTGAACAGGTCGACCGCCAGGCCCACCGTGCGGTACTTCAGGCCCTTGAGCTGCGCCACGTTGGAAATCGGCTTCTTGAACCAGCCGAGCGGCTGCGTCTGCATCGGGCCGTACAGGTAGGAGACGACGTCCATGTTGATGGACTTGTAGATCTCCTCCAGCAGCGCCTTGCCGCCGCCGGAGTAGTGCCAGGCCAGCACCATGTTCGGGTTCATGCCGTAGGCGGGACCGGAACCCCACAGGGCCAGCGCGGAGTTCTTGCCGTAGTGGTAGGCCACCACGCCGTGGCCGCCGTCGAGCGTGCCCTTGTTGACCGCCTCGAGCAGCTGGAACGCCGGCACCACCGCGCCGGAAGGCAGCACTTCGATCTTCAGCCGGCTGCCGGCCATGTCGTTGACCTTCTTCGCGAAGTCCAGCGCGAACTCGTGGAAGATGTCCTTCGCGGGCCAGGTGCTCTGGAAGCGGAAGGCCGTGGTCTGCGCCACCGCCACCATCGGAGCCGACATCGCGCCGGCGGCGACGGCCGCGCCCTTCAACAGGCTGCGCCGCCGGGGGTTCTTGCTCTCGGTCATGCTTGTCTCCTTGCGTTGGAATCGTTAGCAAGCTATCTTTGATTCGGAACCCAGGCGCAGTAAGAGGGTTTTCACGGAGACGCGGCCGCAGCGAACGAGTGGCTCGCAACCTGCAGTTAAAACATTGATGACAAAGGAGACAAGAATGGATCGCCGCAATTTCTTTCAGGGTTCCGCCGCCGCCGCGGCAGCCGGCCTGGCCGGCTGCGCCGCCACGGGCAATGCCGCCGGCAACGCGCGGACGCCCTTCGCCGTCAACTCGATTGCGATTCCCATCGTCGGCTCGGATGAGGTCTTTCCGGTGCGCCGCATCTATTGCATCGGGCGCAACTACGCCGCCCATGCGCGCGAGATGGGTTCGGACCCGAACCGCGAGCCGCCGTTCTTCTTCCAGAAGCCGACCGACGCCATCCAGAACGTGGCGCCGGGCACGGTGCCCGACCATCCGTACCCGACCTTGACCAGGAACTATCACTACGAGGCGGAACTGGTGGCCTGCATCGCCAGGGGCGGCCGCAACATCCCGGTGGCCACCGCGCTCGAGCATGTCTACGGCTACACGCTGGGCCTGGACATGACCCGGCGCGACCTGCAGCGCGCCATGGGTGACGAGAAGAAGCCCTGGGAGATCGGCAAGAGCTTCGACCACTCGGCGCCGATCGGCCCGATCCACCGCGTGGCGCAGATCGGCCACTTCACCAAGGGCGCCATCTGGCTGAAGGTCAACGGCGCCACCAAGCAAAGCGCCGACCTGAGCCAGATGATCTGGTCCGTGGCCGAGCAGATCGCCAAGCTGTCCGAGGCCAACGAGATCTACCCGGGCGACATCATCTATTCCGGCACGCCGGAAAACGTGGGCCCGGTGGTGCGGGGCGACGTCATCGAAATGCACATCGACGGCCTGCCCAACCTCAGCGTCAAGATCGTCTGATCGGCAGGGCGGCCGCGCGGCTGGCAAAATTGCCGGCATGAACGCTGCCGCTCCTTCTTCCCCAGCCGACCCCGCCGACCCCGCCGGCCGCGACCAGGCCCGTCCGGCCGCCGGCTATGCGGGCGATGTTGCTCCCGAACTGGCCTGCCGCTGGTGGCAGGCCGGCGAGGCCGTGCTGGTGGATGTGCGCAGCGACGCCGAACGCGAGTGGGTCGGCTTCGTCCCGGGCGCGGTGCCGCTGGCCTGGAAGCAGTGGCCGGGCATGGCCCTGAACGCCGACTTCGACGAGGCGATCAAGGCTGCCGTGCCGGCGGGGAAGAAGGCCGTGCTGCTCTGCCGCAGCGGCGTGCGCTCGATCGCCGCCGCCAGGCGCGCCACCGAGTTGGGCCTGGAGGCCTACAACATCCTGGAAGGCTTCGAGGGCAATGCCGACGAGGACGGCCACCGGGGCCGCACGGGCGGCTGGCGCCTGCGCGGTCTCCCCTGGCGGCAGAACTGAACGCCGCGTCTTTCCACTCACACACAAGGCTCTTTTCATGGCAGTCAACCTGAGCGCGCCGAGCGCGGCGTCGCTGCACCCGGTGCCGGGCGTGCGCATCGGCGTCGCCGAAGCCGGCATCCGCAAGGCCAACCGCAAGGACCTCACCGTCTTCCTGCTGGATCCGGGCGCGGCCGTGGCCGGCGTCTTCACCCAGAACCGCTTCTGCGCCGCCCCGGTGCAGGTTTGCCGCGAGCACCTGCTGCGCGGCGACATACGCGCGATGGTCATCAACACCGGCAACGCCAATGCCGGCACCGGCCAGGACGGCCTGGCGCGCGCCCGCGCCACCTGCGCCGCCGCCGCCCGCCTGCTGAAGCTGGCGCCGGAGCAGGTGCTGCCGTTTTCCACCGGCGTGATCATGGAGCCGCTGCCGGTGCAGCGCATCGAGGCCGGGCTGCCGGCGGCGATAGCGGATGCCCAGGCCGGCCACTGGCTGCGCGCGGCCGAAGGCATCATGACCACCGACACCCTGGCCAAGGCCTTCAGCCGGCAGGTGCAGGTGGAAGGAGCCACGGTGACGGTCACCGGCATCAGCAAGGGCGCCGGCATGATCCGGCCCAACATGGCAACGATGCTCGGCTTCCTGGCCACCGATGCGCAGGTCGACGCCAGTCTGCTGCCGGCGCTGGCGTTGGAGCTGGCCGAGGGCTCGTTCAACCGGGCGACGGTGGACGGCGATACGTCCACCAACGACTCCTTCATCGTGGTCGCCACCCAGCAGGCGAAGCACGCGAAGATCACTTCGTTCGACAGCCCCGCCGGCCAGGCGGTCAAGGCCGCGATGCTGGAGGTGGCGCGCCTGCTGGCGCAGGCGATCGTTCGCGACGGCGAGGGTGCCACCAAGTTCATCACCGTGCGCGTCGAAGGCGGCAAGACGGCCGCGGAATGCCGCCTGGTGGCGTATGCCATCGCCCATTCGCCGCTGGTGAAGACGGCCTTCTTCGCCAGCGACCCGAACCTGGGGCGCATCCTGGCGGCGGTCGGCTATGCCGGCATCGCCGACCTGGAGCAGACGAAGATCGACCTGTTCCTCGACGACGTGCACGTCGCCGTCGGCGGCGGGCGCAACCCGGCCTACCGCGAGGAGGACGGGCAGCGCGTGATGAAGCAAAGCGAGATCACGGTGCGCGTGGTCCTGGGCCGCGGCAGCGCGGCCGACCAGGTGTGGACCTGCGACTTCAGCCACGACTACGTGACCATCAACGCAGACTACCGTTCATGAAGCCCTCACCCCGACCCTCTCCCGGAGGGAGAGGGTGAGAACGGTTCCGAAGGAAAGAAAAGTGAGCGAGAAATTCGAAACTCTGCTGGCCCAGGCGGTGCAACTGCTGCAGCGCATCGAGTCCATCCTGCCGCAGCCCTTGTCCGCGCCCGACTGGAACGCGGCGATCGCCTGGCGCTACCGCAAGCGTTCCAGCGGCCACGGCGTGCTGGAGCCGGTTCGGCACATCGCTGCCATCGCGCTGGACGACCTGAAGGAGATCGAGCCGCAGAAGGAGAAGATCCAGCGCAACACGCTGCAGTTCGTGCAGGGCCATCCGGCCAACAACGTGCTGCTGACCGGCGCCCGCGGCACCGGAAAGTCGTCGCTGATCAAGGCCTGCCTGAACACCTATGCCAGCCAGGGCCTGCGGCTGCTCGAGGTAGACAAGGCCGACCTGGTCGACCTGCCCGACATCGTCGACGTCTGCGCCGGGCGGCCGGAGAAGTTCATGGTGTTCTGCGACGACCTGAGCTTCGAGGAGGGCGAGGCCGGCTACAAGGCGCTCAAGTCCATCCTGGACGGCTCCGTGGCCGCGGCCGCGCCCAACGTGCTGATCTACGCCACCAGCAACCGGCGCCACCTGCTGCCCGAGTACATGAAGGAGAACCTCACCTACACGCACACCGCCGACGGCGAGGTGCACCCGGGCGAGGTGGTCGAGGAAAAGATCTCGCTGTCCGAACGCTTCGGCCTGTGGGTGAGCTTCTACCCGTTCACGCAGGACGAGTACCTCGCGATCACCGCGCAATGGCTGTCGTCGTTCGATGTGGCGCCGACGGCGATCGCGG
>JAQGMU010000566.1 GCA_028292195.1 Ramlibacter sp.
AAGGGCGCCGGCCCGGCGGCCGTCGACCTGGTCGGCGGCAACCTGGACTTCATGTTCGACGCCACCGCGATGAGCCTGGTGAAGTCCGGCCAGCTGCGCGCGCTGGCCGTTGCCGACAGCGAACGCTGGCCCGGCCAGCCCGACGTGCCGTCGATGGCGGAGCAAGGCTTTCCCAACTTCAGGGTCAAGGGATTCTTCCGCTGGTGGCCCCGGCGCACACGCCCGAGCCCATCCTGGAGCGGCTCAACGCCGTCATGATCGAGTACGCGAAAAGGCCGGACGTGCAGGCGAAGATGACGGGGATGCAGGTCAGCGCGTTGCCGCTCTCGCGGGCCCAGACCGGCGCCTACCTCGAGCGCGAGAGCACGCGCTGGGAACAGGTGGTCAAGGCCTCGGGCGCCAAGGCGGAATGAGCGCCCGATGACAGCGAACCGGGCACCCACCGTCGGCATCGTCGGTGTCGGCATCATGGGCGCGGCCCTGATGCGCAACCTGCGCCTCGCTGGCTTCGACGTGCTTGGCTACGACATCTCGCCGCAGGCGATGCACGAGCTGGAAGCGCAGGGCGGACGCGCCGCTGCGTCGGCGCGCGCCGTGGCCGAAGACGCCGACCGCATCATCGTCTCCCTGCCCACGCAGGCCGCGGTGCGCGAGGCGGTGCTGGGCGAGCGCGGCATCGTGGCCGCGGTGGGTCGCGGCCAGGTGGTGCTCGAATGCAGCACGATGCCGCTGGAGCTCAAGCAGGAAGTGCACGACGCGCTGGGCGGCGCCGGCATGGTGGCGCTGGATTGCCCCGTGAGCGGCACCGGCGCGCAGGCGCGCGAACGCGACCTCGTGATCTTCGGCAGCGGCGACCGCGCGGCATTCGAAGCCTGCGGCGACTTGCTGCGCGCCGTCTCGAAGGCGCAGAAATACCTGGGCCCGTTCGGCGCCGGAACGCGCATGAAGTTCATCGCCAACCACCTGGTCCATTGCCATACCGTGGCCGCCGCCGAGGCGCTCGTCCTGGCGGAAAAGGCGGGCATGGACGGCGCGACGGCGCTCGATGCCCTGTCCACCAGCGCCGGCGCGTCCGTCATGCTGAACGTGCGCGGCCCGCTGATGGTCAGGCGCGCCTACGACCAGCGCAGCGCGCAGGTGAAGACGTACATGAAGGACATGGAGATCATCTCGCGCTTCGCTCTCGGCCTGAACTGCCCGGTGCCCATGTTCAGCGCGGGCCTGCAGCTCTTTGCCACGGCCCTGGCCCAGGGCCGGCACGAGCAGGAACCCGCCGCCATCCATGCCGTCCTTTCGATGATGGCCAACCTGAAGGACAGCGAAGTTCCCCATGCTTGAAACGATCCACGAATTCCAGACCTTGCGGCTCGAGCGCGATGGCGCCATCGTCCAGATCACGCTGAACCGGCCCGACCGGCTCAACGCCATGGACGACGTCATGTTCGACGAGATCCCGCGCGCGGTGCGCATGGTGGCTCGTGACGACACGGTGCGCGCCGTCATCTACACCGGCGCCGGCCGCGCCTTCTGCGCGGGGCGCGAGATGGCGGCGCTGGCCGACCGCGCCAACGCGGCGGAGGTGTTCGGCGTGCCCAAACCGGCGGGCCGCGAAATGGATTTCGTCGAGGGCCTGCAGGTGCCGGTGATCGCCGCGGTGAACGGCGCGGCGGCCGGCGCCGGGATGGGCGTGGCCCTGCTGGCGGACTTCCGCATCGCCGCCGAATCCGCGCTGTTCGCCGAGGCGCATGTCCAGCGCGGCCTGGCGCCCAGTGTCGCCGCCTGGTACCTGCCGCGCCTGATGGGCGTGGCCAAGGCCATGGAAGTGCTGCTGCTCGAAAAGAAGATCAACGCCCAGGATGCCCTGCGCTACGGCCTGGTGAATTCCGTGGTGCCCGACGCTGAACTGATGAACGCGGCATGGGCCATGGCGCGGCGCCTCGCCGAACTGCCGCCCCTCACCGTGCGCTTCACCAAGTACTGCGTGCAGCAGGGCCTGGCCTCGTCGCTCGATGCCGTGCGCGCAAGCGCCGGCTGGGCCCAGGCGCTGACACGCCTGAGCACGGATGAACAGCTTCCGCCCGCCGGCAAGAAATGACACCGTCCCATGCCTGAAATATTCGACCCGGCGAGTTCGCTGCCGGAAGACATCCGGCTTGTCCGCCACACCATCTCGGAATTCGTGCGGCGCGAGATCGTGCCCGCCGAAACCGAAGCGCTGAAGCAGGACGCGCGCGAGCTGCCGGCCGATGTCGTCAAGCGCCTGCAGCCGCTCGCGCGGCAAGCCGGCTTCTGGTACCTGGACACGCCCGAGGCGCTGGGCGGCGGCGGCCTGCCGACCTTCGCGTACGTGGTGGCTTACGAGGCAGCGGCGCGCCACGCGTTCTGCTTTCCGGACCCGGGCTGCGGCGTCTTCGGCTACGACCTGCCCAACGTGCTGCACGGCGGCACGCAGGCCCAGCGCGACAAGTACCTGCGGGTCACGGTGGACGAGGCGCGCCAATGGTTCTTCGCGATCTCCGAGCCGAGCGGCGGCAGCGATCCGGCGCGCGCCATCCAGACGCGGGCCCGCCGCGTCGGCAACCGCTGGGTACTGAGCGGACGAAAGATGTGGACCAGCCGCGCCGACGCGGCGCAGCACGGCATCGTCTTCGCGCGCACCGGTGAAGGCCGTGCGGGCATCAGCGCCTTCATCGTCGACATGCCGCAGCCGGGACTGAGTTGCCGGCCGG
>JAQGMU010000571.1 GCA_028292195.1 Ramlibacter sp.
CGCGAGAAATCGGAGGTGCTGGCGTTGCCGCGCTGGTTGCCGACGTACACCGTGATGCCCAGCGACTTGTCGCGGTTGCGCTCCACGGTTTCCAGCTCGCCCTTGCGCACCGACACGCTCAGGCCGCAGCCCTCCGAAGCCTCGGCGCCCGCGTTGCTGGAGCCCAGCTTGCGGGCATGGCTCAACGCGAAATCAACCAGTTCCTCGAAATCGGTGCGGCTGTAGCTGAAGCCGTGGTCGGCTTGCGCGGGAGTCTTGTTCATGGCGGGCTATGATACTTGCGCGCCGTGGTGCCCCACGGCCGCGCTGGTGCCGTTTCCCTACCTCCCCCATGCCCCGTAAACAAAAAAAAGGCTACTACGTCAAAGGCCAGTTCGTTGCCGAAGGCAGCGAACTCGACCTGGAACTGAAGGCCGAAATCACCGGCGGCGAGCCGAGCCGCACCGAACTGAAGAAGGCCAGCGACGACCTGCAGAAGCTCGGCGAGGCCTTGCTGACCCTGCGCGGCGACCTGTTCGAGCGGCTGGACCTGCCTGAAAAGCTGGTCGACGCGCTCGACGCCCTGAAGAAGATCACCAATTTCGAGGGACGGCGCCGGCAGTCCCAGTTCGTCGGCAAGCTGATGCGCAACCTCGAGCCCGAAAGGCAGCAGGCCGTGCGCGACGCCCTCGACGAAGAGCGCGGCGGTTCGGCCCAGCAGACCCTGGCGCTGCACATGGCCGAAAAGTGGCGCGACGACCTGATCGCGTCCGACGACTCCCTGCAGGCCTGGCTGGACGCGAACCCCGACACCGACGCGCAGCAGTTGCGGGCCCTGATCCGCCAGGCCCGCAAGGACACCCAGCCCGACCAGGATGCGATCTCCAGGGGCCTGGCGCCGCGCCGCGGCCGGGCCTACCGCGAGATCTTCCAGATCGTGCGGGGCCAGCTGGATGATGGCGAAGAGGGCGAAGAGGAGCAGCAAGATGACTGACGCGGCGAAGATCGGCATCGTCTCGATCAGCGACCGGGCTTCCTCGGGGGTCTACGACGACAAGGGCCTGCCGGCGCTGAGGGAGTGGCTGGCGAAGGCGCTGAAGAACCCGGTCAGCTTCGAAGAACGCCTGATTCCGGACGAGAAGGCGCGGATCAGTGCCGCGCTGATCGAGCTGGCGGACTCCGGCTGCGCGCTGGTGCTCACCACCGGCGGCACCGGTCCGGCCGTGCGCGACGTCACGCCCGAAGCGACGCTGGCCGTGGGCGAGCGCGAGATGCCGGGCTTCGGCGAGCAGATGCGGCAGATCTCGCTGCGCTTCGTGCCGACGGCGATCCTGTCGCGGCAGGTGGCCGTGATCCGCGGCCAGACGCTGATCGTCAACCTGCCAGGGCAACCGAAGGCGATCCAGGAAACGCTGGAAGGGTTGAAGGAAGACGGCAGGCAGGTGGTGGCGGGAATCTTCGCCGCGGTGCCCTACTGCATCGACCTGATCGGCGGTCCGTACCTCGAGACGAACGACGCGGTTTGCAAGGCGTTCCGGCCGAAGTCGGCGATTCGCAAGTCCTAGGGTGGGTTCGCCGCAGGCGACCCCACCGGTCGCTGCGCGCGGCGGTGGGGTGGCTGTCGCCAACCCACCCTACTTGCCAACCAGCTGCGTCAGCTTGTCCGAATCGAAGGTCTCCTTGACGGCGGCGTCTTCCGGCACGCATTGCTCGCCCCGCCGCAGCGTCGACAGCTTCTCGATCGCCTGCCAGATCAGCGCAATCTGGTGTTCCTGCAGCGACGCGTTGTCGATCAGCCCCCGCATCGCCTGCGACAGCGGGTCGTCGTTGGCCGTGACCCCATAGGCCGAAAAGCCCATCTTCGCAGCCGCTTCCTCGCGCCGCGCCTGGTCCTCGGCCTGGATGATCCGCGCCGGGATGCCGATGGCCGTGGCCCCCGGCGGCACCGGCTTGGTCACCACCGCGTTCGAGCCGATGGCGGCGTTGTCGCCCACGACGAAACCGCCCAGCACCTTGGCGCCCGCCCCCACCACCACGTTGCGGCCCAGCGTCGGGTGGCGCTTGGCGCCCTTGGTCAGGGAAGTGCCGCCCAGGGTCACGCCCTGGTAGATGGTGCAGCCGTCACCGATCTCCGCCGTCTCGCCGACCACGATGCCCATGCCGTGGTCGATGAAGACGTGGTCGCCAATCTTCGCGCCGGGATGGATCTCGATGCCGGTCAGCCAGCGCGAGAACTGCGAGATGAAGCGGCCCAGCCAGCGGAAGTCGGCCTTCCACACCCGGTGCGCCAGCCGATGCAGCACCAGCGCGTGCAGGCCCGGATAACAGGTGAGCACCTCCCACTTGCTGCGCGCGGCAGGGTCGCGGTCGAGGATGCATTGGATGTCGGATCGCAGGCGGCTGAACATGGGTTGTCTTTGCTTATGCCGGCAGAGTCTATAGCTTTGGCTTTCTTGCTGCTTCGGACATGGCCTTGGCAACACCACGCAATATGTGGACTTCTTCCGGGCTCGGTTGCGCCCGGTTGAACAACTGGTTCAGGCGTGGCATCAGCTTCTTCGGCGCGGCCGGGTCCAGGAAGCCGATCTCGGTGAGCGACTGCTCCCAGTGCTGCAGCATGCCGGCCACGGCCTGGGCGTCGGCGGACTGGGCTTCGGGCGCGGCCCGGGGGGCGCCGAAGCCGCCCAGCGCCAGCCGCCACTCGTAGGCGATGACCTGGATCGCCGCCGCCAGGTTCAGCGAGCCGTAGTCGGGCGCGGTCGGGATCTGCAGCGCCGCATGGCAGCGGTAGACGTCCTCGTTGCGCATGCCATAGCGCTCCGACCCGAACAGGAAACCGACGTTCTCGCCCCTGGCCCCCAGGGGCCCCAGGTGCTCGCGCGGGGTGGTGGTGGGCGGGCCGAAGTCGCGCGCCGTCATCACCGTGGCGCACAGGTGCGTCACGCCGTCCAGCGCCTCGTCCAGCGTCTCCACCGACCGCGCCTTGCGCAGCACGTCGACCGCGCCGCTGGCCCTTTCGATGGTTTCATCGCGTTCCAGCACGTCGTCCCAGCGCGCTTGCACCAGCACCAGGTCGTCGAAGCCCATGACCTTGATGGCGCGGGCGGCGGCACCGACGTTGCCGGCGTGGCTGGGCTGGATCAGGATGAAGCGGGTAGACACCGGGTGATTCTCCCCGAACCCACTGCTACACTTTTTCGATGGCTCGCTCCCCAGCGCTGGCCGAGGCGGCGACACAGGTGACCTCGGGGCTGATCCTCGGCTTGAGCGCGGTCATCTACGCCATCTCCTACGCGGCGCTGATGTTCCCCGGCAACCTGGCCGTCCTGGTGCCGCATGCCATCACGGTCACCCTCATCACCGCCGCCCTCGGCGCGCTGTACGGGCTGTTCTCGGAAGACCCCACGCTGGTCAGCGGGCCCGATGCCAACACCTCCTCGGTGCTGGCCGGAATGCTGGTGGCGGCCACCGCCGTCACCCTGCCCGGCGAAGACCTGTTGAACCGTTCGCTGGTGCTGCTGCTGGTGGCCTCGCTGTCGGCGGCGCTCACCTACCTGCTGATCGAACGCTTCGGCCTGGCCCGGCTGGTGCGCTTCATCCCGTTCCAGGTGATGGCCGGCTTCCTGGCCTCCACCGGCTGGCTGATGGCCAGCGGCGCCCTGAACATCATGGCCGGCGTACCGCTCACCCGGGCCGGCCTGGAAGCGCTGCTGGCCCAGCCCTGGCGGCCGGAACTGCTGGCCGGCCTGGCGCTGACGGCCCTGCTCACCTGGCTGAACGGCCGCTACAAGCCCGCGGTGGTGGTGCCGGTGTTCATGCTCCTCGTCTCGCTCGCCATCAACGGCGTCACGCGCGGCCTGTGTCCCCTGGCACCGGCCTGCGCGGCGGACATCTGGTTCTTCCGGCCTTTCGCCCACCTGCCGTGGACGGCGCCGTGGGAACTGCGCCTCGACGCCGCGCTGCTGTGGGACCTGGCGGTGCTCACGCCCTCGTTCCTGGCCGTGGCCTTCGTCGGCACGCTGACGCTGCTGCTGGCCTTGAGCAGCCTGGAGCACACCTACCACCGCGACTTCCACCTCGAGCCCGCGCTGCGCACCCACGGCCTGCTCACCCTGGCCGCCGCCAGCCTGGGCGGCTACATGGGCGTGATCTCGGTGGGACGCAGCCTGATGGCGCGCCAGACCGGCGGCGGCCGCGCCAGCGCCGTGGTCAGTGCCGCCGTCTGCCTGGGCGTGCTGCTCGGCCTGGCCTGGGTGGTCGCCTGGATCCCGAAGGTGGCGCTAGGCGCGCTGGTGCTGTGGCTGGGCGTCGGCATGCTGCGCCAGTGGTTCTGGGACCTGCGCACCAGCCTGTACCGCACCGACTGGCTGCAGATCGCCGCCATCCTGGTGTGCGTGATCGCGTTCGGCTACGTGGTCGGCTTCTTCGTCGGCCTGCTGGCGGCCTGCATCTTCTTCGTGGTCACCTACAGCCGCATGCCGTCGATCCGCCTGTCCACCACCCTGGCGACGGTGCGCAGCTCGGTGATCCGCGAGGTGGCCGACCAGCAGTACCTGAGCACCGCCGGCACCGCCTGCCGCGTCGGCCGCTTCGAGGGCTACGTGTTCTTCGGTGTCGCCAACTCGATCTACGAGTGGTACCGCGGCGCCGACGCCAGGCAGTACAAGGTGCTGGTGCTGGACTTCACCCATGCACGCGGCATGGACCATTCGGCCGCCACCGTCATCGGCAAGATCATCCGGGCCGAGGCCGCGCGCGGCGAACGCCTGATCCTGGCGCTGGGCGCGGAGACCCGGCAGGCGCTGCTGGCCAACCTGCCCAAGCTGGGCGACATCCCGCTGCCGGACCTGACCAACAGCTTCGACACCGCGCTCGAACTGGCCGAGGAACACCTGCTGGCGCTGCGCCCGCCGGAGCAAGCCGATGCCACCGGCGCCCGCGCCAGCCCCGCGCTGCGCTGGATCGAAGTGCCCGAGGACCGCGAGGCCTTCATGCAGTTCGTGACCCGCGTCGAGCTGGCCGAAGGCGCAACGCTGTTCCAGGAAGGCCAGGCTTCCGACGAGATGTACTTCATCGAGGAAGGCCGGCTGGAGGTGGTGAAGGCCTCCAGCAACCACCACAGCTTCCGGCTGGCCAAGGTGGTGGCCGGTTCGATGATCGGCGAGATGGCCCTCTATTCCGGCCAGCCGCGCACGGCCAGCGTGCAGGCGGTGGACAACGCGGTGCTGCTGATGCTGACGCTCGACAACTGGAAGCGCATGCAGCAGGAACGCACGGACCTGGCGCGCCAGCTCGATCACTACGTGATCCGCGGGCTCGCCAACCGCGTCAGCCGGGCCAGCGCGGCGCTGAGCCAGCAGGAAACCTGAGCGCGGCAATTGCGGCCATACGCATTTCGACGTAAGAAAGTCGCCAAGGCCTTGTGCCAGCGGGCTGCCGGCCCCGGCGGTAAAATCGCGCCAACTTGTGCATTCCGCATCGCCGGCCTGCGTTCCCGCCTGGAGTCACGGGCGAAGCTCTTACTACAACTCATGTCGTCCAACCAGCATCCCATGCTCAACATGGCCGTCAAGGCCGCCCGCGCCGCCGGCGCCATCATCAACCGGGCCGCGCTCGACGTCGAATCCGTTCGCATCTCGCAAAAGCAGGTCAACGATTTCGTCACCGAAGTCGACCACGCGAGTGAACGCGCGGTGATCGAAACGCTGCTCACCGCCTACCCTGACCACGGGATCTGGGCCGAGGAATCGGGCCGCGAGCACGGCAACCCGAGCGCCGATCACGTGTGGGTGATCGACCCCCTGGACGGCACCACCAACTTCATCCACGGCTTCCCGGTCTACTGCGTCAGCATCGCCTTGCTGGTGCGCGGCCGCGTCGAGCAGGCCGTGGTGTACGACCCCACCCGCAACGACCTCTTCACCGCCACCCGGGGCCGCGGCGCCTACGTGAACGACCGGCGGCTGCGGGTGAGCAAGCGCATCCAGCTGAAGGACTCGCTGATCTCCACCGGCTTCCCGTTCCGCCCGGGCGACAACTTCAACATCTACCTGCGCATGATGGCCGACGTCATGCAGCGCACCGCCGGCCTGCGCCGCCCGGGCGCCGCCGCGCTGGACCTCGCCTACGTGGCGGCCGGCTTCACCGAAGGCTTCTTCGAAACCGGCCTCTCGCCCTGGGACGTGGCGGCCGGCTCGCTGCTGGTGACCGAGGCCGGCGGCCTGGTAGGCAACTTCACCGGCGAGGCCGACTTCCTGGAGCAGAAGGAATGCGTGGCCGGCAACCCGAAGGTCTACGGCCAGTTGGTGAACATCCTCAAGAAATACAGCAAGTTCGCGAGCGCCGGCGAAAAGGCCGAACTGCGGCAGAACACGCCGACGCTGGTCGACCCCGCGCTGCGCCCCGGCACGCACGTGGAAGACGACGCGGCGTCGCCGGAAGCGTGAGCAGCTGGGGTTCCTGCGTCACCCCAGCCTACGATCGCATCCGTCCTAAGCTACGGCTGATACGCCCCCGTAGGCTGGGGTGACGCAGGAACCCCAGCGCCCCGATCAAGGCTGCA
This sequence comes from Ramlibacter sp., assembly GCA_028292195.1. Classification (GTDB taxonomy): domain Bacteria; phylum Pseudomonadota; class Gammaproteobacteria; order Burkholderiales; family Burkholderiaceae_C; genus Ramlibacter. Next base: position 6,542 of record JAQGMU010000571.1, read on the forward strand.
CCGCCCGATACAGCGCCCGCACCAGGTCGCTCATCGTGATGATCCCCACCAGCCGCCCTTCCGCATCGATGATGGGCACGTGGTGGTGGCCGCCTTCGGAAAACGCCGGGATCAGGTCGGCCAGGGGCCGGTCGGCGCTCGCCACCCGCACCTGTCGCGTCATGATCTGGCCCACGACCTCGGGCTTGTCGGTGTGGGTGATGCCGCTGGCCCGCAGCATGGCGCGCAGCCGCTCGCCCAGCCCCTCGTGGCGGTCCAGGTCGGCCAGGCGCATGAAGTCCGCGGTGGTGACGATGCCGGCGATGCGGCTGGCGCGGTCCACCACCGGCAGCGCCTTCACCTGCCGTTGCCGCATCAGGCGCCACGCCTCCTGCAAGGGCGTGCCGAATTGCACGGCCACCGGCTCGGGCGTCATGATGTCGCCGCAGCGCAGCGCCCCCAGGTTGCGCTGGTAGGCGGCGAGCTCCGCGCCTTCGAGCAGCGCGTAAAGGTCGTCACGGCTCACGTCCAGCACCTGGTTGTAGTGCGCCAGCGCCGTGTCGAGGTCGGCCTGGGCGAAGTGGCGGCCGGCCACCGGGCTCGGGCCGGCCGGCGCCGGCATGTGCTGCGCATGCGGATAGGGCCGGCCGGTCAGGCTGTTGTAGAGGATGCCGGCCAGCACCAGCAGCACCGAGTTCACCAGTACGGGGAACAGGGCGAACTGGAACGTGGTGGTGTGGGCCAGCACCATCAGCAGCGCCGAGGCACCGCCGGGCGGGTGCA
>JAQGMU010000592.1 GCA_028292195.1 Ramlibacter sp.
GGCACCCCTTGAAACAATTGAATAGAAGCGACGGAGCGACAGCATGGACCTGAAATCCCTCATCCAGCCGAACACGGAAGCGAACACCGCTGGCAAGGTGCGCGAGCCGGCCTCCGTGCCCTTCGACGGCTTCACCGAGCGGCGGGTGCCGTCGGGGCACGTCGAGGCCCTGGCCGACGACGACCTGCAACGCCTGAACGACATGCTGCCCTGGATGTGCTTCACGGCCGACACCCGCGGCCGCCGTTTCGGCAACATCGCCTGGAAGGGCAAGCGCGAGACGCCGCAGGTGGTGCCCGACAAGCGCATCCTCGAAATGAACCGCGCGTTCAACCTCAGCGGCCGCTCGGTGCTGGAAGTAGGTTGCTTCGAGGGCGTGCACACGATCGCGCTGGCCCAATGCGGCGCCGACGTGACGGCGGTCGACTCGCGCATCGAGAACGTGGTGAAGACGCTGGTGCGCTGCAACCTGTTCGGCCACAAGCCGACTTCCTTCGTGTGCGACATCGAGCGCGCCGAAGACATGGTGCGCCTGCCGCGGGTGGACTTCGTGCACCACGTCGGCGTGCTGTACCACCTGAAGGACCCGGTCGCGCACCTGAAGCGCCTGGGCGCCCTCACCAGCGGCGGCTTCCTGCTGGACACCCATTACGCCACCCCGGAAATGGTGGACAAGAGCTACCAGGTGGACGGCCAGGACTACCGCTACTTCCACTACAAGGAAAAGGGCCGCGACGAGGTGTTCTCCGGCATGTACGACCACGCCAAGTGGCTGCTGCTGGACGACCTGAAGGCGCTGCTGGCCGGCCTCGGCTTCCCCCGCTTCGTGATGCTGGCGGACGAACAGCAGCGCAACGGCCCGCGGTTCACGGCGCTGGTTTCGCGCTGAGCCGGGCGCAGCAGTATGCGACGGCTGGATGACAAGGCCAGGGAGCACTTGCGGCTCGCCTGGGACCTCGCGCGGCGGGACCTCGCCGCGAAATACAAGCGTTCCCTGATCGGCCCCGCGTGGCTGGTGCTGACCCCGCTGTGCCTGCTGGGGATCTACTGGCTGGTGTTCGGCCTGGTGTTCAAGGTGCAGTGGCGCGCGCCCGGGGGCGAGGCGGGCGTCGGCTTCCTGCTGCCTTTCTTCGTCGGCCTGGCGGTCTACCTGGCGCTGTCGGACGTGGTCAATTCATCGACCACCCTGTTCGCGAGCAAGCGCACCTACGTGGTGAAGTCGCCGTTCCCGGTCTGGGTGCTGTGGGTCGCCAACCTGCTGCGCGCGGGCGTCCATGCGGGCGTGGCCTTCGCGCTGGTCCTGGTGGTGGCGCTGGTGCAGCAGCGGCTGACGCTCGCCGGCCTCGCCGGGGCGGCGGTCGGCCTGGTGCTGTGCGTGACCTTCATGGCCGGCATCTCGCTGCTGCTGGCCGCGCTGGGCCCCTTCATCGGCGACATCTCCGACGCGATGCGGCTGGTGCTGCGGGTCCTGTTCTATGCAACCCCCATCACCTACCCCCTGTCCATGGTGCCGCTGCCGTACCGGGACTGGATGTGGCTCAACCCCCTGACCTCCATGGTGGAACTGCTGCGCTCCCCCATCGTCTTCTCCACCATGCCCGCCCCCCTCATGGTGGCCGGCTTCGCCACCGGTGCCGCCTTGCTGGCAGCCGTGGCCCTGTGGATCTTCAGCCGCCTGAAGGGCGTGATTTCCGATGTCGTCTGAACTCCTGCTGCGTGCCACCGGCATCGCCAAGGTCTACACCGGCACCCAGCATCCGCTGGCCACGCTGCGCCACGCGCTGTTCGGCCGGCGGCTGCCGGATGTCGACGCGTACCCGGTCCTGAAGGACATCAACCTGGACGTCTACCGCGGCGAGACGGTCGGCATCATGGGCCGCAACGGCGCCGGCAAGACCACGCTGCTGGGCATCCTGGGCAACGTCATCCAGCCCACCGCCGGCAGCGTCGAACGGTTCGGCCGCATCTCCACCCTGCTGGGGCTGACCGCCGGCTTCAACGCCAACTTCTCCGGGCGCGAAAACGCCTACCTGTTCTCCAGCATCCAGGGACTGGACCGCGCGCAGACCGACGAACGCATCAACGGCATCCGGTCGTTCGCCGACCTCGGGCGCTATTTCGACATGCCGCTGCGCACCTACTCCTCCGGCATGCAGGCCAGGCTGGCGTTCGCCTGCGCCATCCACGTCAACTCCGACCTGATCATCATCGACGAGACGCTGGCGGTGGGCGACTCCAACTTCCGGATGCGCTGCTACGAGCGCATCCGCGAGATGAAGAAGAAGGGGCAGACCTTCCTGCTGGTCAGCCACAACCAGAACCTGGTGGCCAATTTCTGCACCCGCGGCGTGGTGCTGGAGGGCGGCGCCAAGCTGTTCGACGGCCCGACCTTCGAAGCGGTCGAGGCCTACAAGCGTGTCCGCACCGCCGCGATGGGAGACGACGACCTCGAAGGCCGCGTCACCAAGGCCGCCAAGGGCCAGCCCAAGCTGCCCAACACCGCCGTGCTGGAAGACTTCCACCTGTCCGAACGCGTAGAGAACGGCGAGGCGCTGGTGTGCCTGTCCGCGCGCCTGGTGGCCCGCCAGAAGGTGGGGGCGATCAGCGTGAACTTCGGCGTCAACAACAGCGTGGGCATCGCCGTCTGCGCGCTCGACGGCGCCAAGGCCGGACATCCCATCGAGGGCATGGAATCCGGTGAAACGCGGCGGGTGGAGATGACGCTGCAAAGGAAGACACTGCTGCCGGGGCGCTATTTCATCAACGCGGGCGTGAACGAACTGGTGGGCGACGTGATGCGCCCGCTGAGCCTGTACCTGAACTTCATCTTCTTCGACATGATCGGCCCCGAGACGCCGACCGGCGTGGCCAACCTGCAGATGGCGCTGGCGGTCGGGCCGAAGGAAGAGCCGGCGGACGCGCCCGTCGCGGCGCAAGCAGCATCCTGAGGCGCCGCGGGGCGAAGGAGACAAGTCCGCCCGCAGCACCCGACCGACAGACCAGAACGACCAGAACGTCCATGCTCACCATCATCGTCCCCGCGTTCAACGAGGCCCGCAACGTCGGCCACGTCATCGCCAATATCGCCGAGGTCTTTGCCGAGGTGCCCGGCAAGCGGGTGATCGTGGTGGACGACGGCAGCGCCGACGACACCCAGCAGGTGCTGGCGCCGCTGCTGCAGGCGCATGGCTGGCTGGAAGCCGTCCAGCACCCGCGCAACCTGGGGTTGGGCGCGGCGCTGCGCACCGGCTACCTGCGCTGCGAGGACGGGGTGGCGGCGTGGCTGCCGGCCGACGGCCAGTTCGACGCCAAGTGGATCCTGAACTTCTACCGCACCTGGGAGCGCACCCGTTGCGCGATCGTGGTGGGCAACATCACCGCCAGCGACCGCCTGCGTTCCGACGGCCTGTTCCGGCTGTTCCTGTCCAAGGCGGTGCGGGTGCTGTTCTTCCTGCGCAAGCAGCGCAAGATCAACTTCAACGGCCTGATGCTGTTCGAACGCGCAGGCATCCCGATCGGTTCGTTCAAGGCAACGACCGGCTCGATCAACTTCGACATCCTGGAGCACTTCGAGCGCCAGGGCGGGCGGGTGGAATACGAGGAGATCGCGGTCGGCCCGCGGCTGAGCGGCGAATCGAAGGTGAACAACCTGCGCACCTACTTTGCGGTGCTGCGCGACATGCTGTTTCGCTGACATGGGCAACGACACTCCCACCGCCGTCCTCTTCGACACGAAGGCCCTGCTCCTGACCCGCCGGGCCGTGGCGCTCGCGCTGGTCGGCGCGTGGGCGGTGTACCTGGTCCTGTTCATGCCGGCGGTGTCGCGCGGCGACTTCCTGCTGGCGATCCTCCGGGAAAGCGCCGCGGTGCGCGAACACGAGTGGCTCTACGCGCTGACCTGGCCCTTGCACATCCTGGGCGGCCACATCATCTTCTACGAGCGCGCGCTGCAGTTGTTCAACTACTACGCGCTCGGCTACTCCCCGGTCTTCGTCAAGTACTGCGCCATCGCGGCCTGGTCCCTGGCCGGCCTCGGCCTCTACCGGCTGGTCCAGCGCTGCGAACTGAGCGGCGTGGCCAAGCTGGTGTGCCTGGTGGGGCTGGCACTCGTGACCTTCAATCCCATCCCGTGGAACCTGCTGGCCTGGCCGGATGCCGACGTCCCGTACCTGTCCTCGCTGGTGGTGCTGCTGTTCAGTTCCGGCGCGATGGTCCGCATCGTCAACGGGCCGCATGACCGCGCGGCGCTGCGCCAGCTGGCCGCCCTGGCCGTGCTGGTGGTGATCGGCAGCGGCGTGGGCTGGTCCATCGTGGCGGCACTGCTCTGGCTGTTCGTCGGCAACTCCTTGCTGCGCGGCCACTACCGCCACGTGGGCCTGGTCGCGGCCGCCGTCGCCGGCCTGCTCGTGCTGGCCTATGCGGTGGTCTACCTGTTCGCCGACACGCTGCGGCTGGGCCTGGTCGCCGAGTCGCTGGCCCACATGGACGTGCCGCGCCTGCTGTCCTATTTCTTCGCCCTGCAGGGCACGCTGTTCGGGCTCGACCAGCGGCCCCTGAACGTGTGGGCCGGCGCCGGCCTGTTCACCGTGGCCTGCGTGGTGTACGCGGGCTACAAGTGGAAGCACCGGCGGGCGAGCGAGCCGGAACTGCTGTTCATCTTCGGGGTGGTCAGCCTGGCGCTGGTCAGCCTGGGACGCTGGAAGCTGAGCATGGGCCACCCGGATGCGGCCGTGCCGAGCTACTACCACATCTTCGCGCTGCCCTATTTCTACGGCGTGCTGCTGATGCTGGCCCGGCTGCTGCCCTGGCGGCTCTCGCCGTGGGTGCTGGGGGTCGCCTTCGCCGGCATCGTGGCCAGCGTCAGCCAGCGCCTGGTGTACTTCGACAAGAACTTCCGCACCCAGGGGGAGGCTTACGTGCAGATGCTCAATGGCGCCCGCGGCTGGCGGATGACCGAGGCGCTGCGCCTGATCGGCGAGACCTTCTTCAACCAGCAGATCTTCTTCGAGTTCCTGCCGGACCTGAAGCGCGCGGGCAAGTACGACACGCTGGCGGCGGATTTCCATCCCTACAGGTCAACGCGGATCGAGCCGCCGCGGCCATCGGGCAACGGGCACTCCTGCAACAACGAATACCGCAACCTGCATCCGCTGGATTTCAGCCGCGACCAGCGCTTCCCCTATACGCAGGGGCAGCCGGAAATGCCCTACTACCGCTTCGTGGGCGTCGCCCGCAACTCCTACAACTGCGACGACACGCACGTGGCGGTGTCCCTGGTGACCGCGGACGGCACCGTCGCCTGCACCACGTGGACCTCGCCCAACGTGTACTGGCACTACCTGTCGCAGGAGCATGCGAACATCCTGCGCTCGCCGTATGCCTACGACTTCTCGTGCCCGGTCGAGGGCCCCGGCGACATCTACCTGGTGTCGCGCGAGCAGAAGACCGGCCGCATCGTCGACACCGTCAAGGTGCCCCGATGACCGGCCGCAAGCGCCTGCTGCTGGCGCTGAACCTGGTGCCCCTGAGCATCAGCTTCTACCTGGTGCGCCACTTCTACGGCGCCCAGCTCGACTTCGACTTGCTGTCCTGGAAGAACCTGCTGTACTTCCTCGCCCTGGTCGCCCTGTCCGTCATCGGCTACAGCAACACCATCTGGCGCTACATCATGGCCCTGAAGCGCGAGGGCGCGACGGTGGACGAGCGCAGCATCAGCGAGCGCCTGATGTACATCAACCTGATCAGCTTCTTCCTGCCGTTCGGGGTGCTGAACTACGCGGCGCAGCTGGCGCTGGTCTACCGCCAGAATCCCGCGCGGCTGGTCGGGCGTGCCTTCCTGCACGACAAGCTGGTGTTCCTGGGCGCGATCGCCTTCTGCTTCCTGTTCACCTTCGGCCACCTGACGCCCTACCTCTCCAGCGCCCTGCGGATCCCGCCGGGCCTGGTGCAGCTCGGGATGGCCGGTTCGGTGCTCGGCGTGGCCCTCCTGTGCGGCTACCTGGCCCTGCGCCATTACGTGCGTTTCTTCCTGGCCCAGCTCGCCGTGTTCGCGCTGTTGAACGCCGCGATCGCGGCGCTCCTGGTGGCCTACGCGGACCTCGGGGGCCTGGGGGCCGTGGTGGCCTACCTGGAGAAGCTGTTCGCCTATTCCGCGGCGATCGTGCTGCCGGTGTCGCTGGGCGGCGTCGGCCCGCGCGAGGCCATCCTCCTGTATGACGTGGGGGACCCGGCGTTGCGCAGCGCGGTGCTGACTTTCTGCGTGCTCTGGTTCTTCGCGCTGATCGCGGCGGCGGTGCTGCTGTTCCTGCTGAAAAAACAGGCAAGCGACTTCGCCGTGCGCCAGTATCTCCGCTGGCGCGTGGCTCCGGCCGCCACAGGGGCGGCGGGTACAATTCAGCCCAAATCCGAACGGCAGGGAAGCAAGCAGTCATGAATCTTCGCCCAATGAACTTGGCGCATTTCCAGTGGGTGGGCGCTTGACGGCCCGGAACTCCGCCATCAGCGGGCGCAAGATCCGGTTCGCACTGGTCGGTTGCGGCCGCATTTCGAAGAACCATTTCGAGTCGCTCAAGGTTCATGGCGAGCGCGCCGAGCTCGTCGACGTCTGCGACACCGACCCGCAAGCCCTGCAGGCCGCGGTGGCCGCCACCGGCGCCCGCGGCCATGCCGACCTCGACGCCCTGCTGCGGTCGACCACGGCCGATTGCGTGGTGCTGGCCACCCCCAGCGGCCTGCACCCCGGCCAGGCGATCCGCGTGGCCGCTTCCGGCCGCCACGTGCTGACCGAGAAGCCGATGGCCACGCGCTGGGAGGACGGCCTGGCGATGCTGCGCGCCTGCAACGAGGCGCAGGTGCACCTGTTCGTCGTCAAGCAGAACCGCCGCAACGCCACGCTGCAGCTGCTGAAGCAGGCGGTGGACAAGAAGCGCTTCGGCCGCATCTACATGATCGTGGTCAACGTCTTCTGGACCCGGCCCCAAAGTTATTACGACCAGGCCGACTGGCGCGGCACCTGGGCGCTGGATGGCGGCGCCTTCATGAACCAGGCCAGCCACTACATCGACCTGCTGGAATGGATAGGCGGCCCGGTGCAGTCGGTGCACGCCTTCACCAACACGCTGGCGCGCAACATCGAGGTCGAAGACACCGGCGTGATGAGCGTGCAGTGGCGCAGCGGCGCGCTCGGCTCCGTCAACTGCACCATGCTGACCTTCCCGAAGAACCTGGAAGGCTCGATCACCGTGCTGGGCGAACACGGAACCGCCCGCATCGGCGGCGTCGCCGTCAACGAGATCCAGGAGTGGCAGTTCGCCCAGCCGCTGCCGGAAGACGAGCAGATCCGCACGGCCAGCTACGAGACCACCTCGGTCTACGGTTTCGGCCACCCGCTCTATTACGACAACGTGATCCAGGTGCTGCGCGGCGAAGCCGAGCCCGACGTGGACGGCGAGTCCGGCCTGCGCTGCCTGGAGCTGCTGATCGCCGCCTACCGGTCGGTGCGCGACGGCGTCCGCGTCGGCCTGCCGCTGACGCTGTGAGCCTGCCGTGAGCACCGCCGTCATCCACCCCAGCGCCATCGTCGACGCGGGCGCCATCCTGGGCGAGGGCACCCGCGTCTGGCACTGGGTGCACGTAAGTTCCGGCGCGCGCATCGGCGCGGGCTGCTCGCTGGGGCAGGGTGCCTACGTCGGCAGCGACGTCAGCATCGGCGACAACGTCAAGATCCAGAACAACGTCAGCGTCTACGACGCCGTGACGCTGTAGGACGACGTGTACTGCGGCCCCAGCATGGTCTTCACCAACGTCTACAACCCGCGCTCCGCCGTGTCCCGCAAGGCCGAATACCGGCGCACGCTGGTGAAGCGCGGCGCCACGCTCGGCGCCAACTGCACCATCGTCTGCGGCACCACCATCGGCGAATACGCCTTCGTCGGCGCCGGCGCCGTGATCAACCGCGACGTGCCGGACCACGCCCTGATGGTCGGCGTGCCGGCGCGCCAGGTCGGCTGGATGAGCCGGCACGGCGAGCGGCTGGCACTGCCCCTGCAAGGCAGCGGCGAGGCCGCCTGCCCCGCCACCGGCGAATGCTACCAACTGGCCGACGGCCGCATCACCAGGACGCCCAAGTGATTCCCTTCATCGACCTGAAGGCGCAGTACCGCGCCCTGAAGCCCCAGATCCAGGCCCGCATCGACCGCGTGCTGGAACATGGCCAGTACATCCTGGGCCCGGAGGTGGCGGAGCTCGAAACCGCGCTGCAGGCCTACACCGGCGCGGCCCATTGCATCACCGTGGCCAGCGGCACCGAGGCGCTGCTGATCGGCCTGATGGCCATCGGCCTCAAGCCCGGCGACGAGGTCATCACCACCGCCTTCACCTTCGCGGCGACGGCCGAAATGATCGTCCTGCTGGGCGGCAAGCCGGTGTTCGTCGACATCGAACCGGACACCTGCAACCTGGACGCCGGCCGCATCGAGGCCGCCATCACGCCGCGCACCCGCGCCATCATGCCGGTCAGCCTGTTCGGCCAGTGCGCGGACATGGAAGCGATCAATGCCGTCGCCCGCCGCCACAAGCTGGCGGTGATCGAGGATGCGGCCCAGAGCTTCGGCGCCGACTACCAGGGCGCGAAGAGCTGCAACACCAGCACCATCGGCAGCGCCAGCTTCTTCCCCAGCAAGCCGCTGGGCTGCTACGGCGACGGCGGCGCCATCTTCACCAGCGACGCCGAACTGGCCCAGGCCTGCCGTGAAATCCGCGTGCACGGCCAGAGCAAGCGCTATACCCACACCCGTATCGGCGTGGGCGGCCGCATGGACACGCTGCAGTGCGCCATCGTGCTGGCCAAGCTGGAGCGCTTCGAGTGGGAACTGGCGCGCCGGGCCGAGGCGGGCGCGCTGTACAACCAGCTGCTCGACGAAGCCGGAATCGAACGCGTGCAGCAGAAGCCGGGCCGCAACAGCGTCTACGCCCAGTACACGGTGTTCGTGGACCAGCGCGAGGCCTGCCAGCAGAAGCTGAAGGACGCCGGCATCCCGACGGCCGTGCACTACCCGATCCCGCTCAACGAGCAGCCCGCCTACCGCGAACTGGCCGGCGGCGGCCCCACCCCGCTCGCGGCCGCCGCGGCCAAGCGCGTGCTGAGCCTGCCGATGAGCGCCGACATCACCCCCGACCTGCAGCGCCAGGTCGTCCAGGCCCTGCGCCAGGCCACCGGCCGGCGCTGAAGCCCCATCCATCTATCGGAAGAACCATGGAACTGCAAGGCAAGAAAATCGTGGTGGTCGGCGGCGCCGGCCTGATCGGCTCGCACACCGTCGACCTGCTGACGAAAGAGGACGTGCGCGAAGTCGTCGTGTACGACAACTTCGTGCGTGGCACCGCCGAGAACCTGTCGAACGCGCTGAAGGACCCGCGCGTGCGCATCCACGACGTCGGCGGCGACGTCATGCAGACGGACATCCTGGAGTCGGCTTTCGAGGGCGCGGACGGCGTGTTCCACCTGGCGGCGCTGTGGCTGCTGCAGTGCCACGAGTACCCGCGCACCGCCTTCGACGTCAACGTGCGCGGCACCTTCAACGTGATGGAAGCCTGCGTCAAGAAGGGCGTCAAGCGGCTGGTGTATTCGTCCTCCGCCTCCGTCTACGGCGACGCGGTGGAAGAGCCGATGACGGAAGACCACCCGTTCCACAACAAGAACTTCTACGGCGCCACCAAGATCTGCGGCGAAGCCATGCTGCGCGCGTTCCACCATCGCTACGGCCTGGACTTCGTCGGCCTGCGCTACATGAACGTGTACGGACCGCGCCAGGACTATCACGGCGCCTACATCGCCGTGATCATGAAGATGCTGGACGCCATCGACCGCGGCGACAGCCCCACCATCATGGGCGACGGCTCGGAAGCCTTCGACTTCGTGGCGGTGGAAGATTGCGGCCTGGCCAACGTCTCGGCGATGAAGGCCACCGCCAGCGACCGGTTCTACAACGTCGGCACCGGCAAGCGCACCTCGCTGAAGCAGCTGGCGGAAATGCTGATCGAGCTGACCGGCAGCAAGAAGCCGGTCCAGTACGCCCCGCGCAGCCAGGCGACGCTGGTGCGCAACCGCATCGGCAGCCCCAAGCGCGCCACCGAGGAAATCGGCTTCACCGCCCGCGTCCAGCTGATGGAAGGGCTGCAGCGCCTGATTGCCTGGCGCGCCAGCCACAAGGCCGAAGTCGAATCGCGCCGCCGCGCCGTGGGCCTCTGACATGAGCCAGTCCCCCAAGCGCAACATCCCGATCTCCCTGCCGGTCACCGGCGAGGAGGAATGGCAGGCCACGCGCGAGCCGCTCATGAGCGGCTGGCTGACTTCCGGCCCCAAGGTGCGGCAGTTCGAGGAACTGTTCGCGGCGCGCCACCAGGTGCCGCACGCCCTGGCCGTCACCAGCGCCACCACCGCGCTGCACCTGGCGCTGGTCGCCCTGAACATCGGCCCCGGCGACGAAGTCGTGGTGCCGGCCTTCACCTGGGTCGCCACCGCCAACGTGGCTTTGTATTGCGGCGCCACGCCGGTGTTCGTCGACATCGACCCGCGCACCTTCAACCTCGACCCCGAGGACCTGAAGAAGCGCATCACGCCGCGCACCAAGGCCATCATCGCGGTCCACCTGTTCGGCCTGTGCGCCGACATGGATGCGATCAAGGCCGTGAGCGGCGAGATCCCTATCGTCGAGGATGCCGCCTGCGCTTCCGGCGCCGCCTACAAGGGCACGCCGGCCGGCGGCCTGGGCACGCTGGGCTGCTTCTCCTTCCACCCGCGCAAGTCGGTGACGACGGGCGAGGGCGGCATGGTGACGACGGCCGACGCCAGGCTGGCCGACGTGGTCGGCATGCTGCGCAACCACGGCGCCTCGATCTCCGAGGAGCAGCGGCACCACGGCCCGCGGCCGTACATCCTGGCGGACTTCAACCTGCTGGGCTACAACTACCGCATGACCGACCTGCAGGCCGCCGTCGGCGTGGTGCAGATCGGCAAGCTGGACCGGTTCATCGACGAGCGCGCGCACTGGGCCGCCTACTACTCGCGCGAGTTGAAGGGCCTGGACTGGCTCGCCACGCCGGTGCACGGCGGCGACTACAAGCATGGCTGGCAAAGCTACGTGACGCTGGTCGACGAGCGCCGCTCGCCGTTCAAGCGCAACGAGATCATGGAGAAGCTGCAGGAAAAGGGCATCTCCACGCGGCCCGGCACCCACGCCGTCCACATGCTCGGCTACTACCGCGACCGCTACGGCCTCAAGCCCGAGGACTTCCCGGGCGCGCGCATCGCCAACGACTTTTCGATGGCGATCCCGCTGCACAACCGCATGACCGCCGACGACTACGCCTACGTGGTCGAAGCGCTGCGCACGCTGGGCTGACCCGTCATGTGCGGCATCGCGGGCATCTTCAACGTCGGCGGGGAGCCGGTCTCCCCGGTCGTCCTGCGGCGGATGACCGACGCCATCGCGCACCGCGGGCCGGACGGCGAAGGCTTCTACAGCGACGGCTTCATCGCCCTGGGGCATCGCCGCCTGGCGATCATCGACCTGTCGCCGGCCGGCCACCAGCCGATGATCTCGGCCAGCAACCAGGTGGTCGTCAGCTACAACGGCGAGATCTACAACTTCCGCGAACTCCGCGCGGAATTGGAAGCGCTGGGCCACCAGTTCCGCTCGCACTGCGACGCCGAGGTGCTGCTCAATGCCTGGGTGCAGTGGGGCCGCGACTGCGTGCGCCGCTTCAACGGCATGTTCGCCTTCGCCGTTTGGGACAAGCGCGACCAGTCGCTGTACCTGGTGCGCGACCGCTACGGCATCAAGCCGCTGTACTACGCGCGCTGGGGCCAGACCGTGCTGTTCGGCTCCGAGCAGAAGGCGATCCTGAAGCACCCGGCGGCGAAACGCGTGGTCGACAAGGCGGCGCTGCTCGAATACTTCACCTTCCAGAACATCTTCACCGACCGCACCCTGCTGGAAGGCGTGAAGCTGCTGCCGCCGGCTTCCATCGCCCGCATCGCGCTCGGTGGCAGCGGCGATCCGGAAATCGCCACCTACTGGGACTACCGCTTCCGCGAACCGGAGCACGCCGGCGACCCGCGCGAGTACCGCGAGGAACTGGACCGGCTGCTGCGGCAGGCGGTGAGCCGCAACCTCGTCACCGACGTGGAGCTGGGCGCCTACCTGTCGGGCGGCATGGACTCGGGCACGCTGACCGCGCTGGCGGCCCGCGAACTGCCCTGGCTCAAGACCTTCACCTGCGGCTTCGACCTGAGCTCCGCCTCGGGCATCGAGCTGGCCTTCGACGAGCGCGTCAAGGCCGAAGCGATGTCGGCCAAGTTCAAGACCGAGCACTACGAGATGGTGCTGAAGGCCGGCGACATGGAACGCTGCCTGAAGAAGGTGGCGCACCACATCGAGGAGCCGCGGGTCGGCCAGAGCTATCCGAACTTCTACGCGGCACAGCTTGCCGGCAAGTTCGTCAAGGTGGTGCTTTCGGGGGCCGGCGGCGACGAGCTGTTCGGCGGCTATCCCTGGCGCTACTACCGCGCCACGGTCTGCGACAACTTCGACCACTACGTCGACCAGTACTACGATTTCTGGCAGCGGCTGATTCCCTCGCGGCGCATGCCGGAGGTGTTCGCGCCGATCTGGAACGACGTGAAGGACGTCTCGCCGCGCGAGATCTTCCGCAACGTGTTCAAGACCCACGACAACACGCTCGACGGCCCGGTCGACTACATCAACCATTCGCTCTACTTCGAGGCCAAGACCTTCCTGCACGGCCTGTTCGTGGTGGAAGACAAGCTCTCGATGGCCCACGGGCTGGAGACGCGGGTGCCGTTCATGGACAACGACCTGGTCGAATTCGCCATGCGCTGCCCGGTCAACCTCAAGTTGAACAACTTGGCCGACGTGATCCGCATCGACGAGAACGAGGCCGGCGACAAGCAGCGCAAGTACTTCCAGAAGACCAAGGACGGCAAGCAGATCCTGCGCGACGTCATGGCGCGCTACATACCGGCCGAGATCGCCGGCGGCGAGAAGCAGGGCTTCAGCTCGCCCGACGCCAGCTGGTTCAAGGGCGAGAGCATCGAATTCGTGAAGAAGACGCTGATGCAGCGCGACGCCGCCATCTTCGAATGGCTGGACCGCGGCGCCGTGCAGGCGCTGGTGGACGATCACCTGAGCGGACGCGAGAACCGCCGCCTGCTGATCTGGTCGCTGCTCAACGTCGAAACCTGGATGAAACAGAACCATGAAGCAGCCTGAGCGCACGGCCTTCCTGCCCGCGCTCGCGCGGGTCCTCGGCCGCGACCCGGGCACCGGAAATTTCCTGTCCGCCCAGGGCGATTCCGCGCACGCCAACCAGCAGCAGACCAACGACGTCTTCTCCGAGAAGTGGAAGTCGTACGACCAGAGCCCCGAGAAGGAAGGCCTGTACGCGATGCAGAAGCGCTGGTACCTGCAGCTGTACGGCTTCGGCGCCGAGGAGGTGCTGGCCGCCTTCCTGCGCGAACACAAGGTGATCTTCGACGCCGGCTGCGGCCTCGGCTACAAGGCGGCCTGGTTCGCGGAGCTGGCGCCCGAGTCGCTGGTGATCGGCATGGACTTTTCCGAGGCGGCGCAACAGGCCGCGCTGAACTACGCGCAGCTGCCCAACCTGTTCTTCCTGCGCGGCGACATCGCCCACACGGGTTTCGCGTCGGGCTCGGTAGCCTACGTCAGCTGCGACCAGGTGATCATGCATACGGAAAACCCGGAGGCGACCTTCGCCGAGCTGGCGCGCATCACCGCCGCCGACGGCGAGTTCGCCTGCTACTTCTACGCGAAGAAGGCGCTGCCGCGCGAACTGCTGGACGACTACTTCCGCGTCCATTGCAAGGACCTCTCCAACGAGCAGATCTGGGCCCTGTCGGAGCAGCTGACCGAGCTGGGCAAGCGCCTGTCGGAGCTGAAGGTCAGCTTCGAAAGCCCCGACATCCCGGCCCTGGGCATCAAGGGCGGCACCTACGACGTGCAGCGCTTCCTGTACTGGAACTTCCTCAAGTGCTTCTGGAACCCGGAGCTGGGGCGCGAGACTTCGGTGGTGACCAACTTCGACTGGTACAGCCCGTCGAACGCGCGCCGCTTCTCGGAAGAGGAAGTGCGCCGGCTGGTGGCCGCCAACGGGCTGCAGATCGCCACTTTCCACCAGGAAGAGGCCTGCCACAGCGGCCGCTTCCGCCGCCAGCCGGCCTGAGCCCCGCACGGCCATGAGCGACGCCCCGCAAGCGCCCGCCGACCTCGCTGGCCTGCTTGCGGGCGCGGACGAAGCCACGCTGCGCCAGCTGATGGACCTGCTGCGGCAGGCCTGGCTGCTGCGCCGGCGCGAAGTCGACGAGCGCTGGAACCGCTCGCTGCCCTTCGGCGACTACGTGGCGGACCGCTGGGAGCGTGCCCGCGAAATGGGCTTCGGCGAAGGCAGCTCGGTCTACGACAGCGTGCTGGTGCTGGGCGACGTGAAGGTGGGCGCGAAGACCTGGATCGGCCCGTTCGTGGTGCTCGACGGATCCGGCGGTGGCCTCAGCATCGGCGACCACTGCTCGATCTCGGCCGGCGTTCAGATCTACACCCACGACACCGTGCGGTCCGCCGTGAGCGGCGGCGCGGAGCCCTACGAGCATGCACCGACGCGGATTGGCAACAGGTGCTACCTCGGACCCCAGGCCGTCGTTGCAAAAGGCGTCACCATTGGTGACGGCGCGGTGATCGGCGCCAACAGCCTCGTGCTGCACGACGTGCCCGCGGGCGTCAAGGCTTTCGGCACCCCGTGCCGGGTGGTCGGGCCGGCCTGAGCCGGGCGGAGGGCGAGCGCGCACGCCCTACAATTCAGCTCGGCAACATCGTGGCCGCCCCGCTGCGGGCCACTGGGCACCAGACCCGCAGTGCCGACCTTCCGGAACTTCTTCCCTCATTCATGGACCACCGGCAACCGACTGCTTCATCCGCGCCTGTGCGGGTGTTTGTCGCCTGCACCGCGGCCGAAACGCTGCCGATGCGGGTGCTGGCCCATTCCATCCGCGAAACCAGCAGCCTGCCGGTCGAGGTGTCGTCGCTGGCTGCCGTGGCGCGGGCGATTCCGCTGCCGGCCGACCTGCGCAACCATCCGCGCACGCCCTTCTCCTTCCAGCGCTTCCTGATTCCCGAGCTGTGCGGCTTCCAGGGCCGTGCGATCTACCTCGATGCCGACATGCTGGTGTTCGGCGACATCGCCGGCGTGTGGAACCAGCCGATGGAGGGCCACGACCTGCTGGCGGTGCGCGAAGGCAACGGCGGCCGCCGCGGCCAGTTCAGCGTCATGCTGCTCGATTGCGGCCGCTTGCGGTGGCGGGTGGAGGACATCGTCGCCGGCCTCGACGCGCACCGCTACGGCTACGAGCAGCTGATGCAGGAGATGTGCGTGGCGGCCAGCGTCGGCCGCACGCTGTCGCCCCACTGGAACAGCCTCGAGCACTTCGAGGCGGGCGTCACGCAACTGCTGCACTACACCGACATGAACACGCAGCCCTGGGTGACGACCGGCCATCCGCTGGGACAGCCCTGGCTGGATTGCCTGCGCCGGGCGCTGGCGGCAGCGGCCATTTCGCTGGACGAAGTGCGCGCGGCCGTGGCGGCCGGGCACGTGCGGCCCTCGCTGCTCCTCCAATTGGAGGACCCCGGTGCGGGGCCAGCCGCGCTGCGTCAGACTGACCGGGGCTTCGTCGCGCCGTACAAGTCCATCCGAAGCGGCAAGTCGCGGCCCTGGCTGTCCTGGCGCGCGGGGGTGTCCGCCTATGCCCGCCGCGTCGGGCGCCTGCTGCGTCCCTCGAAGTAGAACGAGCAAGAAACATGGCGCAATCGATCACGGACACGGCGCGCGGAACGCGGCCACCGGCCACGCTGGCGATCGCGCTGGCCTGCCTGCTGGCCTTCGTGCTGGCCCTCGCCGCGCACCTGACGGGCCAGGCGGAAGACCTGCGGCCCAGCGACGACAACCTCTGGATGTACTACGCCGGGACCAATCTCGCCCACTGGGACCGGGGGGAGCGCCTGAATGCGCAGCTGGTCAGCGAACTGAAGGCCGCGGGGGCTTCCGACTACATCGTGCGCCGGGCCATCCTGCGCACCGGCTATGCCGGCAACATGGCCTTCACGGCCGGCACGCTGTACACGACCGGGCGCCTCAGTCACTGGCTGCGCGGCGACGGCGACGGCGCCGGCTACGACCGGACCATCGGCGACGCCGTGCAGTTCGGCTACCTGGCGGTGTTCTGCCTGGCCGCCGCCCTCGCCCTGGCCATCGTCGCCAGCCTGCGGCGCCTGGACATCGCGCTGGCGGCGCTGCTGGCCATCGCCACGGCCATCGGACTCAGTGCGCTCTCGGACCCGGGCTTCTTCATCCTGTTCCGCGTGCGGGAGCTGGGTCCGCACATCGCCAACACCTGGGCTTTCCTGCTCAACCCCGGGCCGCAGTTCAGCGTGTTCGGTTTCACTCCGCGCAACACGGTCTACGTGCTTTCGCTGGCCGTGCTGGCCCTGCGCGCGCGCGGCTGGTATGGCCTCGCCTACGCCGCCGTGCTGCCGCTCGCCTTCGTGCACCAGAGCGTAGGCGCGCTGATGTTCGCCTTGCTGGCCGGCCTGGACGCGGTGCTGCGCCCGCAGGTCTTCCGGCGCCCGGCGGTATTCGTTCCCGCGGGCGCATTCGTGCTGCTGCTCGCCTTCCGCGAGAACCTCTGGGAAGTGATCGGGCTCAGCGGCGGCGTGGCGGCGCTGGCCCTGGCCGGGCTGCTGGCGCTCGCCGTCCTGGGCTGGCTGCTGCGGCGGCGGGTGCTGGCGGCCCATGCCGCCATCCGGCGCCGGGTCGAGCGCGTGGGCGAGATGGAGGCCGACGGCCTGCTGCTGGCCGCCGGTTTCGTGCTGACCTATCCGATCGTGTACCTGATCGTGCCGCACGTGGACCAGTTCACGATGGTCCACTTCTGGGGCCAGCTGCATGCCCGCATCTGGGCCCAGATCCAGCCCTGGTTCCTGTTCATCGCCTGGTGGGCGGTCTTGCGCCGGCCGGACCTGGTGCGGCTGCAGCGCGCGGTGCCGGCGCTGGCGTTGCTGGCCTTGTGCCTGGCGCTGCCGAAGGCCTGGACCAGCCGCCACCTGGATTACTCGCTGGCCGCCTTTCGCAAGGGGCTGGTCCAGCTGGAGACCGACCGCGTGCATCCGTTCGCCACCGTGCAGGAGGCGGAGGAGCGGGAAGACCGGTTCTTCTACGAAATGGCGCGCACCATCGACACGGGCGAGGAAAGCCTGCGCCCCCTGTTCCAGCGTCTGGTGCCCGCGGCGGCCGGGGCGCGATGACACCCATCGTCCATGTCCTGCTCGCCACCTACAACGGTGCACGCCACGTGGCGCAGCAATGGGCCAGCATCGAGGCGCAGGAAGGCGTGCGCGTGGTGCTGCACGTGGCCGACGACGCCTCCACCGACGGCACGCCGCAGCTGCTGGAGCAACTCGCCGCGCGCCGCTCCGGCGCGGTCATCGACGTGCAATGGCTGCACGCGCCGCCGCGGCGCTCCGCCACCGGCAGCTTCATGCTGCTGCTGGCGCAGGCGGTGGAGCGCTTCCCGGACCTCGCCTGGCTGGCCTTCAGCGACCAGGACGACATCTGGCTGCCGGCCAAGCTGGCCCGCGGCGTTGCGACGCTGGCCGACGCACCGGCCGGCCAGCCCGCGTTGTATGGCGCCCGCACCCTCATCGTCGACGAAGACAATCGCGAACTCGCGCCCTCGGAACTGTTCCGCCAGCCGCCGTGCTTCCGCAACGCCGTGGCACAAAGCATCATGGGCGGCAACACGATGGTGATGAACGGCGCCGCGGCCCGCCTCGTGGCAAGGTCCGCGGGCATGCCGCTGCAGGCGCACGACTGGTTCAGCTACCAGCTGGTCAGCGGCGCGGGCGGCAAGGTGCACTACGACCCGCAGCCCTTCGTGCGCTACCGGCAGCACGGCAACAACCAGGTGGGCAGCAACATCGGCTGGCGGGCGACCTTGAACCGCCTGCGCCGCATGTTCTTCGGCCGCCATTACACCGAATGGAACGACAAGCACGTGGCGGCGCTGCGCGCCCGCGCCGAGGTGCTGACATCGGCCAACCGCGACATCCTGGAGGCCTTCCACCAGGCGCGCCATGCGACGCGGCCCTGGACGCGGCTTGCGTGGCTGCGCCGCAGCGGCGTGTTCCGCCAGCCCGGCATCCAGCAGTTCATCCTGTGGCTCGGCTGCATCGCGCGAAGGATCTGAACCCAAATGATGATCCTGCTCGTCCTCTGCGCGGTGATCGCCGCCGTCGTCTGCGGCCTGCTGCTGCGCCTGGGCCAGGAGAGCGCGCGGCGCTATGGCCTGAGCCTGCCGCAGCGCTTCCACCTCGGCCACGTGCCGCGGCTTGGCGGCGCGGCCATGTTCATCGCCTGCAGCGTCGGCTGGGCCTGGATGGCGGTGGCCGGGCCTTATTTCGGCGTCCCCAACTCCATTTCCTTCGGCCCCAACCTGGCCATGGCCTGGTGGCTGGTGGCGCTGGCGGGCACGCTGGCCGGGGTGCTGGAGGACCTGATGCACAAGCTGCGGGCCCGCTCGCGCTTCATCAGCACCACCCTGGCCGCCCTGCTGGCCGTGCTGCTGTTCGGGCTGGCCGTGCCGCGCACCGGCATCCCTGGCCTGGACCCACTGCTGCAGGCGACGCCTTGGCTGGCCATGGGCATCGCCGTCGTGGCCCTGTCGGGACTGCCGCATGCCTTCAACATCATCGACGGCTACAACGGCCTGGCCGGGCTGGTGGCGCTGATCTGCTGCCTGGCGATCGCCTACGTCGCCCTGCAGGTCGGCGACCGGCAACTGGCGGCGCTGGTGATGGTGCTGGCCGGTGCGACCGTGGGCTTCCTGCTGTGGAACTACCCGCACGGCCTGATCTTCGCCGGCGACGGCGGCGCCTACCTGTGGGGCATCGTGATCGCCATCGCCAGCGTCCAGCTGGTGCAGCGCCATCCCGACGTCTCGCCCTGGTTCCCGGTGCTGCTGCTGATCTACCCGATCTGGGAGACGCTGTTCTCCATCTACCGCAAGGTGGCGCGCGGGCAGTCGCCCAGCCTGGCCGACGCGCTGCACTTCCACCAGCTGATCTACCGCCGCGTCGTGCGGCAGGTGTTCCACGACGACGCGACGCGCCGCATGCTGATCCGCAACAACCGCACCTCGCCCTGGCTGTGGGGCTTCGCGATCCTCACGGTGACGCCGGCCGTGCTGTTCTGGCGCAGCACACCGCTGCTGGTGGCTTTCACGGCTCTGTTCATCGTGAGCTACCTCTGGGCCTACCACAGCATCGTGAAGTTCCGCATGCAGCGCTGGCTGCGCCGCCGCCGCCGCCTTCCCCCCAACTGAGAGTCGGTCCCGGGCCCGCTTGCGGCAAAATCGGGCTTCCACTCCTGTCCGCCATGAACGACGTCACCCACATCGCCCCCCGCGACAAGGCCGAAATCCTGGCCCAGGCGCTGCCCTACATCCGCCAGTTCCATGGCAAGACCATGGTGATCAAGTACGGCGGCAACGCCATGACCGACCCCGAGCTGCAGGCCGACTTCGCCGAAGACGTGGTGCTGCTCAAGCTGGTGGGCATCAACCCGGTGGTGGTGCACGGCGGCGGCCCGCAGATCGAGCAGGCGCTGAACCGCCTGGGCAAGAAGGGCGAATTCATCCAGGGCATGCGCGTGACGGATGCCGAGACGATGGAGGTGGTCGAGTGGGTGCTCGCCGGCGAAGTGCAGCAGGACATCGTGGGCCTCATCAACCAGGCGGGCGGCAAGGCCGTGGGCCTGACGGGGCGCGACGGCGGCCTCATCCGCGCACAGAAGCTCAAGATGGTGGACAACAACGACCCGACCAAAGAGCACGACGTCGGCCAGGTCGGCGACATCGTGGCCATCGACCCGGCGGTCGTGAAGGCCCTGCAGGACGACCAGTTCATCCCCGTCATCTCGCCGATCGGATTCGGCGAGAACAACGAGAGCTACAACATCAACGCCGACGTCGTGGCGGGCAAGCTCGCCACGGTGCTGAAGGCCGAGAAGCTGGTGCTGCTCACCAACACGCCCGGCGTCCTTGACAAGTCTGGCAAGCTGCTCACCGACCTCACCGCGCGTGAGATCGACGAGCTGTTCGCCGACGGCACCATCTCCGGCGGCATGTTGCCCAAGATCAGCGGTGCGCT
>JAQGMU010000620.1 GCA_028292195.1 Ramlibacter sp.
TGCCAGGGGAACTTGTCCTCGTAGCCGCCCAGGCCCACCTTCTGCAGCAGCTTGCGCGCGCGCTCGACGTACTCGCCGCGACGCTGCTTGAACTGGCTGCGGTACGGCTCCACGATCTCCAGCGGCAGCAGCACGTTGTCCACCGTCGTGCGCCAGGGCAGCAGCGAAGGCGCCTGGAAGGCCATGCCGGAGATCTTCAGCGGCCCCGTCACCGGCTGGCGGTCGATCAGGATGCGGCCGCGCGAAGGCCCGCGCAGCCCGGTGGCCAGCTTCATGAAGGTGGACTTGCCGCAACCCGAGGGTCCGACGATGGCGATGAACTCGCCCTGCTGGACCTGCAGGTCGATGGCCTCGACGGCGAACTGCCCCTGCGCGAACAGCTCGTCGTTGTAGGCGAGCCAGACATCGCGGAAGTCGATGAAGGAGCCGGAAGCGGCCTCCGTCATTTCTTCGCGGGCGGCAGGATGTTCAGTTCCGCCCTGGTCGGCAGGAAGCTCGCGTTCCACACCTGGTCCGCGTTCACGCGGGTCTTGGTGGCGAAGGCGTCCGACACCTGCGAGGCCATCAGCGACAGCCGGCCCGGGTTGACCTGGCCGAAGCCCTCGGCGCGGGCGTCCGGGCTGGCGATGACCGAGTCGATCGCCATCCGCAGGCGGCGCTTCTCCAGGTCGGTGTTGATGATGCCGTCGCGCTGCTTGAGGTATTCCACCGAGGCGTCGGGGTTGGCCATCACTTCCTTCGCGCCCTTGGCGAAGGCGACCAGGAAGGCCTTCACCGCCGCCGGGTTCTCGCGAATCAGCTTGGGCGAGGCGATGATCACGTTGCCATACAGCTTCACGCCGTTGTCGGCGTAGGGCAGGGTCACGATGTCCTCCAGCTTGACGCCGCGCGCTTCCAGGTTCAGCAGCGACGTAAACGAGAAGCCGGTGATGGCGTCGATGTCGCCGCGGGCCAGCATGGTTTCGCGCAGCGGCGGGTCCATCGACACCCAGGTCACGGCATTGATGTTGTTGGCCTTCTGGAAGATCGGGAAGCCGCGGCGGCCGGCGTCGAACACCGGCGCGCCGAGCTTCTTGCCATTCAGGTCGGCCGGCTTCCTGATGCCCGACTTCTTCAGCGCCATCACGGCGGCCGGCGTGTTGTTGTAGACCATCATCACGGCCACCGGCTTGTTCGGCGCGTCCGGGTTGTTGGCGTGGAATTCCATCAGCGCGGCCAGGTCGGCGAAGCCCATGTCGTAGGTGCCCGTGGCCACGCGCTGGACGGCGGCGCCGGAGCCGGTGCCGGCATCCACCGTCACGTCCAGCTTCGCGTCCTTGAAATAGCCCTTGGCCACGGGTTGCAGGAACAGGGCGGCGGGCCCTTCGAACCGCCAGTCGAGCAGGAACTTGATCGGAGTGGCGCTCTGGGCGTGGGCGCCCAGGGAGGCGGTGAGCGCCAGGGCGGCGGCGGCCTGCAGGAAGGCCCGTTTGTTCGTCATGAGAAAACTCCGGATGCGGGAAATGCGTTGGCGATGAAGGAAAGGCGAAGCAAGAAGAGTGCCGCCGAGCTGGTTTGCGGCCGAGCTCCCATTGTCGTTGGCCCTTTGCAGGCCCTTGGCGGGGACTAACCCGTGAAAAAAACAGCTTCCGGTGGGCGCTTGTCCGACGCGCCCTAGGGATGCCCCCGCACTCGCAGGCTTTACGGGCGACTACGCCCGCGCTTGGGACGGACCTCCATAGTGACCAACACCAGCCCACGGGCAGGTGGTCGAAGCCCCCGGGGCGGCGGCCCACTATCAACAAACAGCCGTTCGCGGCATTAGGAGTGCACTATGGGTTTTCTTATCTGGTTGATCATTGGCGGTATCGTCGGCTGGCTTGCGAGCCTGGTCATGCGCACCGACGGCCAGCAGGGCATCCTGCTGAACGTGGTGGTGGGTATCGTGGGTGCCTTCCTGGGTGGCCTGCTGATCTCTCCGCTGGTGGGTGTGGGCACGATCAATGACGGCATCAGCATCGGCTCGCTGCTGGTCTCGCTGGTCGGCGCGGTCATCCTGCTGGCC
The DNA here is from genome assembly GCA_028292195.1 of Ramlibacter sp. Classification (GTDB taxonomy): domain Bacteria; phylum Pseudomonadota; class Gammaproteobacteria; order Burkholderiales; family Burkholderiaceae_C; genus Ramlibacter. The sequence goes on from JAQGMU010000620.1 coordinate 2,045, forward strand.
ATCGTGAACCTGTTCCGCCGCGGCCGCGTCCGCTAAGCCGGAACGACGAAAAGAAACCGATACCCGGCGCGGGCCCAGGCCCGCTCCATGGGGCGCCAGGCACCGTCTTCGCCGACGGAAGCGGGCGCCCTTTTTCTTTGGGCGCCGCGCGAGCTACCATGCGGCGATGAGTGAACCGGTGTGGGTGCCCGTATCCCTGGGCGAGCTGTTCGACAAGAACAGCATCCTCGAGATCAAGCGCGCGCGGATGACCGATCCGCAGCAGTTGGCCAACGTGCGGCGCGAGCTGGCGCTGCTCGAAGGCATCGCTTCCCAGCTGGAGACGGCCGCCGTGCAGGCGCAGCTCGACGCGCTGCTCGCCCGATTGCTGGCGGTCAACTCGGAGCTCTGGGACCTGGAAAACCGCGTGCGCGCGCTGGCCCGTGCCGGCGACGAAGGTCCGGCGTTCGTGCAGGCCGCGCGCGCCATCCACTCGGGCAACGACCGCCGCGCCGGCGTGAAACGCAGCATCAACCTGTTGCTGGGGTCGGCGCTGGTGGAGGAAAAGGACCACCGTGGCCCCGCCGGCGGCTGACCCGCAGGCAGCGCAGGGCCTGCTGGCGCTGGCGCAGCTCGCGGGCAGCCGCGGCGAACTTGCGCAGGCCCTGCAACTGCTGCAGCAGGCGCGCGTGCTGGCCCCTTCCAATCCCGAGATCGTGTTCCGCCAGGGGCTGGCGCAGCGCGCGCTGGGCGACGAGCCGGCCGCGCTGGCCTCGTTCGACGCCGCGCTGGCACTGGCGCCGGGCAATCCGGCGGTGCTGAACGCGCGCGGCCTGGCGTTGAAAGCGCAGGGCCGCAACGTGGAAGCGCTGGCCGCGTACGACCAGGCGCTGGAGCGCGTGCCGCGCTTTGCCGAGGCCCTGAACAATCGCGGCGTGGTGCTGCGGCTCCTGGACCGGCTGGAGGAAGCGGCGGCCAGCTTTCGCGCCGCCGCCGAAGCGCAGCCGAACGCGGCGGAGATCCACAACAACCTGGGCTGGACGCTGCACCGGCTCGATCGCCACGACGAGGCGCTGGCGGCCTATGCGCAGGCGCTGCGCCTGGCGCCCGGCAACCCCGATTTCGCCGTGAACCACGGCAACGCACTGCTGGAGGCGGGCCGGGCCGAAGACGCGCTGGCCGCCTTCGAGATCGCGCGCGCGGCACGGCCGGACGACGCGATGCTGGAAATGAACATCGCCAATGCCTGGCGCGAATTGCAGCAAGGCGCGCAGGCGCTGCCGCATTACGAGCGGGCGCTGGCGCTGGAACCGGGCAATGCCGACGTGCGTTTCAACCAGGCACTGGCGCTGCTGGCGGCCGGCGACTTCGAACGCGGCTGGGTGGCGCACGAAGCGCGCTGGCAGGCCCCCGGCCTGGGCATCGATGAACGGGTGTACGCCGCGCCCAAGTGGCTGGGCGAGGAGAGCATCGCCGGCCGCACCTTGCTGCTGCATGCCGAGCAGGGGCTGGGCGACACGCTCTGGCTTTGCCGCTATGCGCCGCTGGCGGCGGCGCAGGGCGCGCGCGTGCTGCTGCTGGTGCAGAAGCCGCTGGTGGCGCTGTTGCGCGAGGCGCTGGCCGGCGTGCAGGTGCTGGGGCCGGACGATGCGTTGCCGCCGTTCGACCTGCACTGTCCGCTGATGAGCCTGCCGCTCGCCTTCGGCACCACGCTGGCCTCGGTGCCCGCCTCGCCCCGCTACCTGCAGCCGGCGCCGCAGCGCGTGGCCCGCTGGCGCGCCGTGCTGGCCGCCGACCGGCCCAACATCGGGCTGGCCTGGTCGGGCAATCCCGCCAACCCGGCGGACCGCAGTCGCTCCGTCCGCCTGGCGGCGCTGCTGCCGGCGCTGCCGCGTGGCCCGCAGTACTGGTGCCTGCAGAAGGACGTGCCGCCGGCCGACCGTGATGCCTTCGAGGCCGACGGGCGCATCGCGCTGTTCGAGGAAAACGGCTTCGCCGACACTGCGGCCCAGGCGGTGCTGATGGACCGCGTGATTGCCGTCGACACGTCGATCGCGCACCTCTGTTGCGCGGTGGGTTGCGCAACGGAGATCCTGCTGGCTTTCAGCGCCGATTTACGCTGGCTCACCGGCCGCGCGGACTCGCCCTGGTATCCGGCCGCGCGCCTGTGGCGGCAGCCGCGGCCGGGGGATTGGGGCATCGTGCTGCAGCGCCTGGGAGAATCCTTGTAGGGTGGGTTCGCGCAGCGACCCCACCGGTGGGGTCGCCTGCGGCGAACCCACCCTACGATGTCCGGCCCACGACCTCTCGCGCCGCCGCCGCCGCGGCCAGCGCCGTCATGTTCACCACCCGCCGCACCGTCGCCGACGGCGTCAGCACGTGCACCGGGGCCTTGGCGCCCAGCAGGATCGGGCCGACGGTGATGCCGTGGCCGCCGGTCATCTTCAGCACGTTGAACAGGATGTTGGCCGAGTCCAGGTTCGGGCAGATCAGCAGGTTGGCTTCGCCGGTGAGCGTGCTGTCCATCAGGCTGGCGTGGCGCACGCTTTCCGACAGCGCGGCGTCGCCCTGCAACTCGCCATCGCATTCGATGTCGGGCGCGATCTGGCGGAAGATCTCGCGCGCCTGGCGCATCTTGGCCGCCGAGCCGCGCGTCGACGAGCCGAAGTTGCTGTGCGACAGGAAGGCCACCTTGGGCGGCAGGCCGAAGCGCTGCACCTGCGCCGCCGCCATCCTGGCGATCCGCGCGAGCAAAGGCGCATCCGGATCCTCGTTGACGTAGGTGTCGGCGATGAACAGCGTGCGGTCCGGCAGCGTCAGCGCGTTCACGGTGGCGAAGCCGGGCTCGCCCTCGGCGCAGCCGATCACGTTGCGCACGTGTTCCAGGTGGTGGTCGAAGCGGCCCACCAGCCCGCACAGCATCGAGTCGGCGTCGCCCAGTTGCACCGCCAGCGCGCCGATCAGCGTGTTGGAGCGCCGCACCGCCGCCTTCGCCGCCTCCGGCGTGATGCCGTTGCGGCCCATGATGCGGTGATAGGTTTCCCAGTACTGGCGGAAACGCGCGTCGCTTTCCGGGTTGACGCATTCGATGTCCACGCCCAGCTTCATGCGCAGGCCGGCCTTGGCGATGCGCGATTCGATCACCGCCGGCCGGCCGATCAGGATGGGCGTGGCCAGCTTTTCGTCGAGCGCGAGCTGCGCGGCACGCAGCACCCGGTCGTCCTCGCCCTCGGCGAAGGCCACGCGCTTGGAAGTGGAGACCTTGGCCGCCGTGAACACCGGCCGCATGATCATGCCGGTCTGGTAGACGAAGCGCGTCAGGTGCTGGGTGTAGGCCTCGAAATCGGCGATCGGCCGCGTCGCCACGCCCGACTTCTCCGCCGCGCGCGCCACCGCCGGCGCGATGCGCAGGAT
>JAQGMU010000642.1 GCA_028292195.1 Ramlibacter sp.
GGATGGGGTAGGTGGTCGTGGTCGGGGCCGGCAGCGCCGCCAGCCGCTCCAGGGCGTCCGCGTCGGCTTCCACCCGCGGCGCGGCATCGGCGGTGGCCCGCAAGGTCAGCGCGGCGCGCTGGAAGCGGCGCAGGGCCTGCGCCAGGGTGGCGTTGACGGCGTTGAATGCGGCGGTCTCCACCTCGCCGGCGAGCCGAGCGGATTCGCGCACCATGTCGCGCCGGTCGCGCACCCGCTTGATGAAGCTCTTGGCGTTGGTGGCGTTGCTCGGGAATTCGCTTTCGACCCGCGCCCGCGCGGTGGTCTCGAAGGCGGTGAGCGCGGCACCGGCCACGGTCGAAAGGGTGGCGAGATCGCCGGTCAGCAGCGCATCGATCATCTTCTGCCGCGCCGCGCCTTCGTCCTGCTCGCGCTTCTGCTGGCGCTCGGCGTCGGCCAGCGCCGCTTCGGTGTCGGCCAGTTGCGCTTCCTTGCGCGCCAGGTCGGCCGCCTGCACCTGCACCGCCAGCCCGCTGGACGCCAGCGTCGCCTGCGCCTCGGCCAGCGCGATCAGCGCGGTTTCCATCGCCAGCAGCAGCGGGCTGCCATCGGCCGGCATGGGGATGCCGGCCAGCGCCTTGCGTGCCGCTTCGACGGCCAGGGCCTGGCCGCGCACGGCGTCGCTGGCCGTCTGCTGCACCACCTTGCTGGCGGTCAGCATGCCGCGCTGCGCGGCGACGTCGTTGCGCTGGAGGGTGCGGATTCCGGTGAGCCGGACGACCTCGTCGGTCCAGTACTGCATGAGCGGGGTGGCCATGGTGCAAGTCCTCCAGTTCAGCGGGCGATGGTCTGCGGGGCCGGCGGATCCTCCGCCGGCCAGGGTTGGTGCGCGGGGAAGCCCGGGTGGGCCCGCCCCGCCTTGTCGTACTCGCGCTCGATGGCGAGCAGGAAATGGCGCTGCTGGATGGGGCTGCCGCCGGCCGCGGCCAGGAAGGCGGCGGCCAGGGCGGCATTGCGGATCTGCGCGCCCGAGATGGCGTACCAGGCGGCCAGCTCCGCCAGGTCCACGTCCGCGGCCAGTGGCGCCGTGCCGGGCAGGTGCACGCGCCAGAGTGCCTCGCGTGCCGCCGCATCGGGCTCCGGGAACTCCACGATGAACTCGAAGCGGCGCGAGAACGCGCTGTCCAGGTTGGCGCGCATGTTGGTGGTGAGCACGCCCACGCCTTCGTAGCGCTCCAGCCTTTGCAGCAGGTAGGCCGTCTCCAGGTTGGCGTAGCGGTCGTGGGCGTCGTTGGCTTCGGTGCGGCGCGCGAACAGCGCGTCGGCCTCGTCGAACAGCAGCAGCGCGCGCGAGCGCTCCGCCATCTCGAACACCGCCGCCAGGTTCTTCTCGGTCTCGCCGATCCACTTGGAGACCAGGCTGGCCAGGTCCACCGCCAGCAGGTCGACGCCGAGGGCGCGCGCGATCACCTCCGCCGCCAGGGTCTTGCCGGTGCCCGGCGGCCCGAACAACAGCAGCCGCACGCCGCGCCGCTCGCTGCGCCCCTGGGCGAAGCCCCAGTCGTCGAGCACGGTGATCTGCTGCAGCACGCGGCGCACCGCGGCTTCGAGCTGGCGGCGCGACGGCTCCGGCAGCAGCAGCGCCTGCCAGCCTGCGCGCGGCACTATGCGCTGCACGCCCGGGCGCGCGCTCCACGGTGTGCGGGCACGGATGCACTCGGCCACCTGCTCCAGCGCCAGCGGTGCCGCATCGAGCGACTGCCGCAGCGCCAGGTCGCGCACCACGTCGCGGGCGTCGTCCGGCTCGATCGGATAGCGCGCGGCCAGCATGCCCGCCTCGTCGCCCAGCTGCGGCAGCAGGGACTGCCACAGGCTGCGGCGCGCCGGCGGCGCCAGCGCTTCCACTTCCAGCCGCAGCAGCGGCAGGCCCAGCACGGGCAGCTGGTTTTCGGAGCGCGCGCTGGCCAGCACCGGCAGCAGCCAGGCGATGGCCGGCAGCGCCGGCGCCGGACCCGCGGGCCCGTCTTCGGGCGGCGCCTCCAGCCACAGCGCCGACTGGTGCATGAAGGCAGCGGTGTAGGCCGTGGCGCACTGCGCGGGGCCGGCGCCCGTGCTGGTGCGCACGGCGCTGGCGTGGGCGGCGCCGAGCAGGGCGCGCACGCGCGTCGCGCGCATCGCCGCATCGCCACCCAGCAGCAGGACCTGGCATGGCAGGTTCTGCCGCAGCACCGCGATGGCGCGGCGTGCCGCCGCTTGCGCCAGCCAGTCCTGCAGGCCCGGCACCTCGGCGTAGCCCGCCACCAGTTCGGCGCCATCGAGTTGCGGCGCGCGGGCCATCATCGCGTCCCACACCGCCGGCCCGGGGACCAGCGCGCGGCCATGCCACGGGCCGTCGCCTTGCAGCCGCACGATGCCGAGCGCGGCCAGCGGTCCCTGGCACAGCAGCTCCTCCAGCTGGTCGCGCAGGGCGAACGGACGATCCGGCGCTTCCGCTTCCAGCCAGCGCAGCGCCAGGGCCGCGGTCGGTAGCGGCAGGCCGTCGGGATGCAGCAGCCGGCACAGCGTGGCCAGGCCTTCGGGCGCGTGGGGCAGGCAGGCGAGCAGCAGCACGTCCTGCAGCAGCCTGGCCTGCACCGGCGAGGGCAGCAGCGCCTCGATGCGGGCCAGCGGATGGGCGCCGGGACGCGGCCGCGGAACCGGCCCGGCGTCGGCGGCGAAGCGTTCGGCGAAGGCAAGGGCGGCCGCCAGTGGGTCCCTGCCATCGCCGCGTTCGCCCAGGCTGCGCGCCAGGCGCAGCGCCACCTGTGCCAGCGCCTGGCGCGTGTGCAGCCGCACCTGCTCGATCAGCGCCTGCAGCGGGGTGACGCCGTGCTCGTCTTCAGGTCTCTTCATAGATGATCCTCACGACGCAACCGAGCCAGGGCAGCCAGCCGGGGTCCAGGTCCAGGCCCAGCCTGCGGATCGGCGTCTCGACGGCGGACAGCGGCAGGTGCAGTTCGATCCAGCCCGGCTCCAGGCGCAGGCGGCCGTCGCGGCGGCAGACGGTGGGCAGGCGTGGCACCGGCAGTTCCGGGGCCTCGCTTGCCAGCCAGCGTTCCCACGCGGCGGCTTGTCGTTGCGCGGCGGCGATCGTGGCGGCACTCGCCTCGCCCGGCGGCAACGCGCCGCCGCAGAACGCCGGCAGCACCGGGTCGTCCGCCGGCACGGCCAGCGCCAACGCGAGTTCGCGCAGGTAGAGCGGCAGTGCGTCGTCGCTGTCTTCCAGTTCATCCAGCACGTCGGCCGCGGCGATGCGGGACAGCCAGAACAGCGCGCCGGCGAAGCGGGTCGCGAGCCAG